>JAWLEL010000238.1:0-4633 GCA_041686165.1 Lentibacter sp. | reverse complement strand
CATCGACATCGAACCCCAGGAGATCGCCATCATCCCGCGCGGGCTGGTCTACCGCGTCGAAGTGCTCGACGGGCCCTGCCGCGGCTTCGTCTGCGAGAATTACGGCCAGAAGTTCGAGATGCCCGGCCGCGGCCCCATCGGCGCGAACTGCCTGGCCAACCCGCGGGACTTCAAGGCGCCCGTCGCGGCCTTTGAAGATCGCGAGGTGCCCTCGACACTCACGATCAAGTGGTGCGGCCAGTTTCACGAAACGCAGATCGGCCAGTCGCCGCTCGACGTGGTGGCCTGGCACGGCAACTACGCGCCCTACAAGTATGACCTGCGCACATACTGCCCCGTCGGGGCGATCCTCTTCGATCACCCGGACCCGTCGATCTTCACCCTGCTCACAGCGCCCTCCGGCGTGCCCGGCACGGCGAATATCGACTTCGTGCTTTTCCGCGAGCGCTGGCTCGTGGCCGAGGATACCTTCCGCCCGCCGTGGTATCACAAGAACATCATGTCCGAGCTGATGGGCAACATCTACGGCCAGTATGACGCCAAGCCGCAGGGCTTCGTGCCCGGCGGGATGAGCCTGCACAACATGATGCTGCCCCACGGGCCGGACAAACAGGCCTTCGAAGGCGCCTCGAACGCCAACCTCGGCCCCGACAAGCTGGACAACACGATGAGCTTCATGTTCGAAACCCGCTTCCCGCAGCACCTGACGGAATTCGCCGCCAGGGAGGCCCCGCTTCAGGACGATTACATCGACTGCTGGACCGACATCGAGAAGAAATTCGACGGCACGCCCGGCAAGAAATGAGGGCCAAGAAAATTCGAATTTTCTTGCCAAGGATTTTCGAAAATCCTTGGGCCCCGGCATCTGACGAAAGAAAGAAACACATATGACACTTCTCAAATCCTGGGTCGCCTCGGCCAATAGCGCCGAGTGCCCCTTCCCGCTCAACAACCTGCCTTACGGCGTCTTCTCCACCGGCGGCGATGATCCGCGCTGCGGCGTGGCCATCGGCGACCAGATCCTCGATGTGGCCGCCGCCGAGGATGCCGGCCTCATCGACATCAGCGAAGGCCCGCTCTTCGACGTGCCCTTCTGGAACGAGGTCATGGAGGAAGGCCCAGAGCTCTGGGCCGCCCTGCGCGCCCGGCTCACGGAAATTCTCGCCGAGGGCAGCGCCGACGAGGCCGCCGCCCGCGAGATGCTCGTGAGCCAGGCGGAGGCCGAGATGCACCTGCCCTTCCTGGTGTCCGAGTTCACGGATTTCTACGCCTCCAAGAACCACGCCACCAACGTGGGCACGATGTTCCGCGGGGCGGAGAACGCCCTGCCGCCCAACTGGCTGCACATTCCCATCGGCTACAATGGCCGCGCCTCCTCGGTCGTCGTCTCCGGCACCGACGTGCGCCGCCCCTGGGGCCAGCTCAAAGGGCCCAACGACGACGCGCCGCGCTTCGCGCCCTGCGCCCGCTGGGATCTCGAGCTTGAAATGGGCGCGATCGTCGGCACCGCGTCAGACGGCCCCGTGACCGTGGCCGAAGCCGACGCGATGATCTTCGGCTACGTGCTCCTGAACGACTGGTCCGCCCGCGACATCCAGGCCTGGGAATACCAGCCGCTCGGCCCCTTCCAGGCCAAGGCCACGGCAACCTCGATCAGCCCCTGGATCGTCACGAAGGCCGCGCTCGATCCCTTCCGCACGGACACGCCCGAGCGCGAGAAGGAATTGCTCGCGCACCTCAAGGACGACGGCCCGATGCTCTACGACATCGACCTGCAAATCGGCCTTGCGCCCGAGGGCAAGGACGAGAGCATCATCGCGCGCACCAATTACAGCGAGATGTATTACTCCTCGGCCCAGCAGCTCGCCCATCACAGCACCTCCGGCTGCCCGATGAACCCGGGCGATCTGCTCGGATCGGGCACGATCTCCGGCCCCGAGAAAGACCAGCGCGGCGCGCTGCTGGAGCTGAGCTGGGGCGGCAAGGAGCCGATCACGCTGGACACCGGCGAGGCGCGCTCCTTCCTGGAGGACGGCGACACGCTCACGCTCTACGGTGCCGCGAAGGGCGATGGCTATACCATCGGCTTCGGCGCCTGCGTGGGCAAGACGCTCCCCGCGCTCGAGGATCCCTACGCACGCTGAGACTTCTTCTTGGCGAAAATACCCCCGCCGGAGGCTCTCACAGCAGCCAAGGGCGAACAGAACAGAAAAGGAAACGCGACATGTCCAAGAAATTCGCCTCCCAGGACGACATGACCGAAAAGGAAATCTCCTTCACGCAGGTGGGTGAAGGCCTCTATGCCTTCACCGCCGAGGGCGATCCCAACTCCGGCGTCATCATCGGCGACGAGAGCGTGATGATCGTCGAGGCGCAGGCCACGCCAAGGCTGGCCAACAAGGTGATAGACTGCGTCCGCTCGGTGACAGACAAACCCATCAGCCACCTCGTGCTGACGCATTATCACGCCGTCCGCGTGCTCGGCGCCTCGGCCTATGGTGCCCCGCAGATCATCATGTCCGACGCGGCACGCGCCATGGTCGTCGAGCGCGGGCAGGAAGACTGGGACTCCGAGTTCCAGCGCTTCCCGCGCCTCTTCGAAGGCCATGAGAGCATCCCCGGCCTGACATGGCCGACAACCACCTTCTCGGATGCCATGTCGGTCTACCTCGGCAACCGCCGCGTCGACATCATGCACCTGGGCCGCGCCCACACGGCCGGCGACGCGGTGATCCATGTGCCCGACGAGAACGTCATGTTCACGGGCGATATCGTGGAATACCACTCCGCCTGCTATTGCGGCGACGGGCATTTCTCCGACTGGGGCGAGACGCTCGACAACATCGCCATGTTCGACGTGGATGCCATCGCGCCGGGCCGGGGCGATGCGCTGGTGGGCCGCGAGATGGTCAATGCGGCGATCGAGAACACCCGCGATTTCGTGGAAAGCACCTACCGCCCGGTGGCGCGCGTCGCCGCGCGGGGCGGGACACTCAAGGAAGCCTGGGATGCCTGCCGCGCCGAGTGCGACCCCAAGTTCGCGGACTACGCGATCTACGAACACTGCCTGCCCTTCAACGTCGCCCGCGCCTATGACGAGGCCCGCGGCATCGACACGCCGCGGATCTGGACAGCAGAGCGCGACATCGAGATGTGGGAACAGTTGCAAAGCTGATGCTGCACCGCCCCCCCACGCCGGGGGGCGGGCGCTTTGCCGGGCGCAATGCCCTTTGACCGGAGGAGACCCGAGAGATGTTCGACGACCGTTACACCCTGGCTTACCGCCTTTACCCCTATGAAAAACACGCCGACCAGGACAAGGACGCCCCCGTGCGCCATCCCGTCGTGGTCATGGGCGGCGGCCCTGTCGGCGTCGCCACGGCCATCGACCTCGCGCGCCAGAACATTCCCTGCGTGGTGCTCGACGACCATGAAGGCGTCGGCATGGGCAGCCGCGCGATCTGTTTCGCGAAGCGCTGTCTGGAGATCGCCGAGCGCTACGGCGCGGGCAAGCCGATGGTGGAAAAGGGCGTGGTCTGGAACCTCGGCAAGGTCTTCCACCGCGATGACAAGGTCTTCGAGTTCAACCTGCTGCCCGAGGAAGGCCACGAGTTCCCCGCCTTCATCAACCTCCAGCAGCCCTATTTCGAAAGCTTCATGATCGAGCGGCTCTATGAGCTGCAAAAACAGGGCGCGCCGGTGGAGATCCGCGGCAAGAACCGTGTCGACAGCGTCGATGTGAAGGACGATCATGTCGTCCTCGAGATCACCACACCCGACGGCCCCTACACGATGGAGGCCGACTGGCTGATCGGCACCGATGGCGCGAACTCGCCCCTGCGCGACATGCTCGGGCTCGACTTCACAGGCAAGGTCTTCGAAGACAGCTTCCTGATCGCCGACATCAAGATGCTCAACGACAGTTTCCCGACCGAACGCTGGTTCTGGTTCGAACCGTCCAACAGCTCGGGCGCCTCCATCCTCCTGCATCGCCAGCCCGACGATGTCTGGCGCGTCGATTTCCAGATCGGCTGGGACGTGGACCGCAAGGAGGAGCTGAAGGAAGAGAACATCCGCAAACGGCTCGATGCCTTCCTCGGGACAGGCGTCGAATACGAGATGGTCTGGTCCTCGATCTACACCTTCCAGTGCAAGCGCATGAAGGAATTCCGCCATGGCCGCGTCATCTTCGCGGGCGACGCCGCGCACCAGGTCTCGCCCTTCGGCGCGCGCGGGGCCAATTCGGGCATGCAGGACGTGGACAACCTCGGCTGGAAGCTGGGTCTGGTGATCGAAGGCAAGGCCCCCGAAAGCCTGATCGACAGCTACAATGTCGAGCGCATCCACGGGGCCGACGAGAACATCCTCAACTCGACCCGCTCGACCGATTTCATCACCCCCAAATCGGAGGCCAGCCACGTGATGCGCAATGCGGTTCTGGAGCTGGCCGAAAGCTACGAATTCGCGCGCCCGCTGGTGAACTCGGGCCGCCTGTCCGTGCCTTGCGTCTATGACGGCTCGCCCCTCAACACGCCCGACGCCTTGTCAGGCGGGCCGGACATAACCCGCCCCGGGGCCCCCTGCCCCGACGCGCCGCTGGGCGAGGGCTTCCTTCTGCGCGAGCTGGGCGACA
>JAWLEL010000237.1:0-4639 GCA_041686165.1 Lentibacter sp. | reverse complement strand
TTCATGGGTCCGGCCCTCTTCATCGGGCTGACGCTCTTCATGCTCATCACGGGCAAGCCCGTCGAGCGCGAGCTCAATCCGCGGCTCGAAATGGACCTGCTCGCCGCGCAGACCGAGCACTCCCCCGCCAAGATCGCCGCCCGGCAGCCTACCAGCAGGGCACCGATCGCCGCCCGGCCACAGCTTGCCACGGCCGAGGCTGTTGCCGTTCCGGCGCGTGAAGCATGGATGACCGTGCCGCTCGCCCTGCCAGCCATCCGCAGTGTCCAACTCGATCCCGCGCTGGCAGCGCCCACATCCGTCGGCTATGCGCCTGAATTCACCTCCGCGTCGGACAGATCAGCCCGTACACATGCGCATTGGCTCGCGCTGCCACACCGCGCGGACCCGCTTCCGGAGCCTCCCGAACATGCGCGTGAGACGCGCACGGAACGCTCGACCGCGCCGCACGCTCGCCGCGCGCTGCGCCCGGTATCGCTGCCTCGCCTGGCGGAAGCCTCTGCGCCTCCTGCCGCCGCGTCCCTGCCGAAAGCCACTGTCTCCGGCGACGCGGTGCACCTGCGGGCACACCCCTCGGCGCAATCCGACATCCTCACGCGCCTGTTCACGGGGCAGCAGGCCCGCCTCGTTGGCCGCTCGGGCAACTGGGCGCGCCTCTACCTGCCCGAGGCCACACCGCCCCTGACGGGCTGGATCTACCGCGACTACATCGCAGGACCCTGACGGCTCAAAAAAGCGAAAGCTGACCGCCCGCCGGAACCGGCGGCTTGAAGAGGTCGCGCCGCAAGGCAGGCTGCGCCGCATCCAGGCCCAGCCTTGCGGCCGCCAGCCGGAACCGCGCGGCGACGGCTTGCGCATAGGGCCCTTCGCCGCGCATCCGCCTGTGCCAGCGCGCGTCGTAGTCCTTTCCGCCATGCATCTCCCGCAACCGCCGCATGACCTTGCCTGCCCGCGCCGGATATTCGGTCTCCAGCCACTCCTGCCAAAGCGGCGAGACTTCCCTTGGCAGGCGCAGCATGATCCAGCTGGCCGAGCTTGCACCCGCGTCTTTCCCCGCCTCGAGCAGCGCCTCCAGCTCATGGTCCGTCAGCCCCGGCACCAATGGCGAGGCCATCAGCCGGACGGGAATGCCCGCCGCGCTCAGCCGCCGGATCGTCTCCAGCCGCCGGGCCGGGCGCGGCACGCGCGGCTCCATCTTGCGCGCAAGCTCTGCATCGAGCGTTGTCACCGAAACACCGACACGCACCAGCCCGCGCGCCGCCATCGGGGCCAGAAGGTCCATGTCGCGCTCGATCAGCGCGCCTTTGGTGACAATCGCCACCGGATGCGACGCCGCGCTCAAAACTTCGAGACAGGCGCGGAAAATCTCCCGGTCCCGCTCCACCGGCTGATAGGCGTCGGTGTTCGTGCCCACGGCCAGCGGCGCGGGGCTGTAGCGCTTCGCCGCAAGCTCACGCTCCAGGACCTCCGCCGCGTTGACCCGCGCCACCAGCCGCGTTTCGAAGTCGAGCCCCGGAGAGAGGCCGAGATAGGCATGGCTCGGCCGCGCGAAACAATAGACACAGCCATGCTCACAGCCGCGATACGGGTTGATCGACCGGTCGAAGGGAAGATCCGGCGAGCGATTATAGGTGATCAAACTGCGCGCGCGCTCCTCGCGCACCTTCGTTTCGAACCCGGCACGCTCCTCGGCGATCTCCCAACCGTCATGGGTTTCGATGCGCTGCCGGGGCTCGAAGCGCCCGGACCGATTGCTGAGCGCGCCGCGCCCCTTCCGCCGGGCTGCGTCTATCGGGGTGCACTCGTCCATGCCCCAAGATAGAACAAAAAGTGAACATTGGCAAGAACCTCATGAAGACCTTTAGATTTTTGGCGTTTCTCAACCCGATCAGGCCCCTTATGGTCGGCATTGACGCGGTCAGTGTCGCAATTCGCCTAGTGGTGTTGAAACATTTTGGCGATAGCTGGCCGAAAGAAGCCTAGCCAAGGGAATCCGCCATGTCGGACGAAGAAGACGAAATCATCCTTTCCGAACTTGATGACGAAGAACTTGTCCAACAGATGTTCGACGACCTCTACGATGGCCTCAAGGAGGAGATCGAGGAAAGCGTCAACATTCTGATCGAGCGCGGCTGGGCGCCCTACCGCGTGCTCACCGAAGCGCTTGTCGGCGGCATGACCATCGTCGGCCAGGATTTCCGGGACGGGATTCTCTTCGTCCCCGAGGTTCTGCTCGCGGCCAACGCGATGAAGGGCGGCATGGCCATCCTCAAGCCGCTCCTGGCCGAAACCGGCGCCCCTCGCGTCGGCGGGATGGTCATCGGCACCGTCAAGGGCGACATTCACGACATCGGCAAGAACCTCGTATCGATGATGATGGAAGGCGCCGGCTTCGAGGTCGTCGATATCGGGATCAACAACCCCGTCGAGAACTACATCGAGGCGCTCCATGAGCACAAACCGGAGATCCTCGGAATGTCCGCCCTGCTGACAACGACAATGCCATACATGAAAGTCGTCATCGACACGATGGTTGAGCAGGGCATCCGCGATGACTATATCGTCCTTGTGGGCGGCGCGCCGCTCAACGAGGAATTCGGCAAGGCCATCGGCGCCGACGCCTACTGCCGCGATGCGGCCGTGGCCGTCGAGACCGCCAAGGAACATGTCTTGCGCAAGCACAACAAGGCCGCGGGCTGAACCGCACGCCGCGCAGCCCGCTTCAAGGCCCGCCGGCTCCCGCCGCGCGGGCCTTTTTACAAGGTGAGAGCCGGTCATGACCCTTCAGGACGATACATTGACGGAAGAGGGCCTGCGCCCCAGCGGCGCAGGCCGGCTGCTGATCATCGCCTGCGGCGCCCTTGCCCGCGAGATCCTCGCCCTCAAGCGCCTGAACGGCTGGGATCACATGGACCTCGCCTGCCTGCCCGCCAAGCTGCATCTCTACCCCGAGCGCATCACCGAGGAAGTCGAGAAGGCCGTCCACAAGCACCGCGCCGCCTATGACGACATCTTCATCGCCTATGCCGATTGCGGCACAGGTGGGCTGCTCGAGGCCAAATGTGCCGAACTGGGCGTCGAGATGATCGCCGGGCCGCATTGCTATTCCTTCTTCGAGGGCAACGCGGCCTTCGCGGACCACGCAGACGAGATCACCGCCTTCTACCTGACCGATTTCCTCGTCAAGCAGTTCGACGCCTTTGTCTGGAAGCCCATGGGGCTCGACAAGCACCCCGAGCTGCTGGAGATGATTTTCGGCCACTACACCAAGCTCGTCTACCAGGCCCAGACTCGCGACGCAGCCCTCGAAGCCAAGGCCGAGGAGTGCGCCCGCCGCCTCGGCCTCGCCTATGAATACCGCTTCACCGGCTACGGCGATCTGCAGACATCCCTCGCCGCCCAAGCGCAGAACTGAGACTTTCTTCTTGCCAAAAATATCCCGGGGAGAGCGCGAGAGGGGCTGGCCCCTCTCGCATCGCTCGGGCCCGCGAAACAAGTTCGCTACACCCGAGTTACGCGTTTGCTGCGCAAACCGCTTAGTCGGATTTGGCGAAGCCGAATTCGAAAAGCCTCAAGCCTGCGCCGCGACGCTGCGAATCCGTTCGATCATCGCGCGCACCCCGTTGGAGCGCTGCGCCGAAAGATGCTCATGCAGCCCGAGCCGCGTCAGCTCCGCCTGCGCATCCGTCTCCAGGACCTGCGCCAGCGTCAGCCCGTTGTAGAGCTTGCGCAACACGGCAATGAGCCCGCGCACGATCATCGCGTCGCTGTCACCGTCGAAATGGAAGGCATCGCCCTCGATCCTGGGATGCAGCCAGACCTGGCTTGCACAGCCATCGACCTTTGTTGCCGGCACTTTCAGGGCCTCGTCGAGCGGCGCCATCGCGCGGCCAAGTTCGATGACATGGGCATACCTGTCCTCCCAATCCTCGAGAAACTCGAAATCCTCTACAATCTCTTCGAATGCTGCGCTCGCCATGGTCTCTCCTGCGGTTGCTTCCCCCGAGATAGGCAGCGCGGCGCGAAAGGTCCAGCCCGTCGTCGCCCCCGCCCGGCACGGTTTTCTCACCTGCTCTCTTTTCAAGACCCCCGCAATGCGCTAGCACTTCCAAAAGAGAATTGTGGAGCAGACATGCGGATCCTCGTGACATCGGCGCTGACGGCGACATTGCTTCTCTCGGGCTGCGGGGGCGGTTCGGGCTGGAACCCGCTGGGTTGGTTCGGCGGCAACCGGGACGCGCGCGCCGCAGGGCCGGAACAGACCAACCCTCTGATCCCGCGTCGCTCCGCCTTCAAGCGTCCCGAGCCGGAATATGACGGCGTGCCCGTCCAGCAAGTCCTGGATCTGCGCTTCGAGCCGGTCTCCGGCGGGGCCGTCGTCCATGCGCGCGGCCTGAGCGCCACGCTCGGCGCCTATGATCTCGCCCTCGTGCCCAGCGAGGAAACCGAGGCCGAAGGCCCTAGGCAAGTTCTCGACTACACGTTGAGCGCCCGCTACTCGGCCCGCTCGCGCCCGCCCGCGCCGGCCACGTCGCGCGAACTCAATGTCGCGACCTTCCTCTCCGATGAAGAGCTGCGCGGGGTGCGCAGCATCCGCGTGCGCGCCGCCTCGAACAGCCAGAGCGTCCGCCGCCGCTGA
>JAWLEL010000236.1:0-4650 GCA_041686165.1 Lentibacter sp. | reverse complement strand
TCCATCCCGTGGTCTTGCCGAGCCGCTTGCCGTGACGTTCGGACTTGCGCTGCAAGAGCGTGACCTTGCGTGCCGGGGCGTCGGGCTGCGGGCCTTCGGGGGCGAGGCCGCCGGGCGTTTCGGCCGGGTCCCCCACGCCCCATTCCTCTTTCCATTCCTCCAGATCAAGCGTCGGGCTTTCGCCCTCGTGGACGAGAAACTCGCTCACATCGAAACCGATCCCGCCCGCGCCGACCACGGCGACGCGCTTGCCCGCCTCGGCCTTGCCGCGCAGGAGATCGACATAGCTGATGACATGAGCCATATCCTGCCCGGGGATCCCCGGGTCGCGCGGGATCACGCCTGTGGCGATAATGATCTCGTCAAAGCCCTCCAGGTCCTCCGCACGCGCCTCGCGGCCCAGCTCCAGCGTGACATCGTGCTTCTCGGCCATGGTGGCGAACCAGTCGACGAAGCCGTGAAACTCCTCCTTGCCGGGGATCTGCTTGGCCATGTTGAGCTGCCCGCCGATCTCTTCGGCCTTGTCGAAGACACTCACGTCATGGCCCCGCTCGGCGCAGGCAATGGCCGTGCTCAGGCCCGCCGGTCCCGCACCGACGATGCCGATCTTCTTCGGGTTCGCCGCCGGCTCTAGCAGGATTTCCGTCTCGTAGCAGGCGCGCGGGTTGACGAGGCAGGTGGAAATCTTGCCCTGGAAGGTGTGGTCGAGGCAGGCCTGGTTGCAGGCGATGCAGGGGGCGATCTCGGCAGCGCGGCCTTCCTGCGCTTTCATGACGAAATGCGGATCGGCCAGGAAGGGGCGCGCCATGCTCACGAGGTCGGCGCAGCCCTCGGCCAGCACGGTCTCGGCCACGTCGGGCATGTTGATCCGGTTCGAGGTGATCAGCGGCACGCCCACCTTGCCCATCAGCTTTTTCGTCACCCAGGCAAAGCCCGCGCGCGGCACGGACGTGGCGATCGTTGGGATGCGCGCCTCGTGCCAGCCGATCCCGGTATTGATGATATCCGCCCCGGCCTTCTCGACTGCCTGTGCAAGCTCGACAACTTCCTCATGGGTCGAGCCCTCGGGCACGAGGTCGATCATCGAGAGGCGATAGATGACGATGAAATCCTCGCCCACGGCGGCGCGCACGCGTTTCATGATCTCGATGGGAAGGCGCATGCGGTTCTCGTAGGAGCCGCCCCAGCGGTCGGTGCGCTTGTTCACGTGGGTGACGAGGAACTGGTTGATGAAATACCCTTCCGAGCCCATGACCTCGACGCCGTCATAGCCCGCCTTCCTGGCGTTCGCGGCGGCGGTGGCGAAATCGGCGATCTGCTTCTCGATGCCCTCCTCGTCCAGCTCCTTCGGGGCAAAGGGCGAGATCGGGGACTTGACGGGGGAGGCCGAAACACACTCCGGCCCATAGGCATAGCGGCCCGCGTGAAGGATCTGCATGGCGATCTTGCCGCCCGCCGCATGGACCCTGTCGGTCACGATCTTGTGGTTGGCGATATCCGCGTCGGTGTAGAGCCCCGCCGCGCCGGGAAAGACGCCGCCTTCATTGTTGGGCGCGATCCCGCCCGTCACCATGAGCGCCGCGCCGCCGCGGGCGCGCTCTGCATAGAACTCCGCGACACGGTTCCAATCCTTCGTCTCTTCGAGATTGGTGTGCATCGAGCCCATGATGACACGGTTCTTGAGCGTGGTATGGCCGAGATCGAGCGGCGCGAGCATATGTGGGTAATCGGACATGACAGCCTCCATCTTTGCCCGTCAACCTGCCCAAATAACATGCCACTGTCACTGCAAACGCAGCGTCAGCCCTGTCCGGTCTACACGGCGATGTCTTCGCGCTGATGGGTCAGGCAGTCTCGACACAATGGCGGCGAAAGGCGCGCTTGAGCATATCCAGCTCCTGGCGCAACAGGTCGACCTCGGCGCGCAAATCCTCGTCGAGCGCTTCGCCGGCGAGAAGCGATATACTCTCGAGCACCTCGCCGGTTGCACTGTCCTGGATGAGAACGGTGCGCAGCCCGTCGCTGATCGCCTCGGCGGGGATCGGGACAGCAAGCTCCCATAACCCGTCCTCTCCCTTGCCCAAGGACACGCCGAGCACCTGCTTCTCGTCGAGAGTCACGGCGATCCTTGGCGTGTCCTCCAGCCGCTGGCCGTCCTTGCCGGACACCACGCCCTCCCATCTCGCCTCGATCAGGCGGCGCTTGGTGACGACATACTGGCTCATCTCTGCCTCTTTCTCATCAGTGCGTTGCACATTCGGCGCGGTGCGGTTCGCCTTGCTACAATTCCGCTCGCGGGCGGCGGCTCATGGTCAGGTCGCGCAGCGTGACCTGGTTCATCTCGGGGCTTTCGAAAATCAAGTCGAGCCATATCTTCTCGACACGTTTCTCATTGAGTCTGGAATAGGCGAGATCGAACTCGACAACGACATCCTGCTGGCTCAGCGGCAATTCCCGCACGATCTGTTCGGTGTTTGGGCCGTGCTTGATGTTGAGCCGGGCGAACATCTCCAGCGGCTTTTCCATTTCCACGATGGTCTGGATGCGCAGGAGATGCTTCAACTTCAGATCGCGCGTGGCTTCCTCGGGCAGGTCGACGACAACCGACAGGAAGGAGCCGTCGAACCTGAACACATCGAGCCGCAGACCGTAGGGTGCGAGATCGGCCTCGCGCCGGTTGCGGACCTGCCGCAACGTCAGCTCGGAATGGCGGCAATCATGAAAGAGGGTGACTTCGCGGCCCAGCATCGACTTGTTGGCGACCGTGCTCATACCGGGCACGGGCAAGAGGCCCCGCCAGAGCTCGGGCCGCCAGGCCCAGTCAGCATCATAGGGTTTGTCGAAGGCGGTGCTGCCCACCATCGGCAGGGCGAGGCGCTCGTCGGCCACGTGAATCAGGCGGTCAAGCTGGGTCTTGAGCTTGCGCGCCTCGGCCCGCTGCGCGCGCAGCCGCTCCATCTTCGCGGTCCGTGCCCCCTTGGCTGCCCGCATCCAGCGACGTAGCGAGATGCGATACAGGCCGCGCTTGAGGAAGGTGCTGCTGTCGGGAGATGCCATGAAGCGAAATTGCCAGTCGTGAAGGTTATGTCTTTGATTGTCACTCTATCGGAAACAAAGTTAACGAAAAGTCCCTATTTGGAAAAGGGCGGAGACAATTGCGATGGCCAAGGTGTTTCCAGAAGTCTTGCCCGCTCACTCCGCGGGCGCTGCGCTCCTGATCGGGCTTGACGAGAGGACGCCTTCGGCGAAGCCGAGTATCAGAGCCTTGCCCTCCTCGGTGGCCGCAACCCCGCCCTTCTCGGAATAGAGCGTCAGTCCGACCTGGTAGCCGTTGAAACTCAGCGCTGCGCGCCAGTGTTTCGAATCGCCATTGGGGATCACCGCGTCACCGCCCCGGGCAAGCTGCACGAGGGTGAGCCCGTCGCCTGTCTCGCGGTAGATCGGCTGATATTCCGCAAAAGCCGCGGCCAGCCCGTCGGCATCGCCCGGGCCACCGTCAAGGAGCCTTGGCTGAGCCTGTATCGTCATCAATGCGTTGGGGGCAGCGGCCCCTGCAGCCGGTGCGTCCAGCGCGGCGCAGGGAGCCAGAAGCGCGAAACCGCCCGCGCGCGATGCCTTGAGCCTGCGCTTGTCGAGGCAAAACCCCTCTGGCCCCTTCGCCACCACGGCGCCGGGCACGATCTCGGCGCTGTCGAGAGCCTGATCACGCGTCGACCCCGGCGATTGGGAGAGCAGGGAGAAGCCCTCACCGCCCCCTGTTCCTTCGCCTAGACAGCCCGAAAGCACCAGAACGAGCGCCGCAGCGCCAGCCCAGCGCCTAGAGATCCATGTAGACATGCTTTTCGGCCTTGCCGCCCGGATGCGTCACGGCGCCCTTGTAGGTTGCGCCCACCAGCTGGGCGAACTTCCAGACAGCGCCCGAGGCATAGATCGTCTCGCGCGGGCCCGTCCAGGCCGCCTTGCGTTCGGCCAGCTCCTCGTCGCTCAGCGCGACGGAAAGCTCGCCCTTGATGGCGTCGATGGTGATCATGTCGCCGGTCTCGATCAGGGCAATCGGCCCACCATGCGCCGCCTCGGGGCCGACATGGCCCACGCAGAAGCCGCGCGTGGCGCCCGAGAAACGTCCATCCGTGATCAGCGCGACCTTCTTGCCCACGCCCTGGCCCGAAAGCGCCGCCGTGGTGGCGAGCATCTCGCGCATCCCCGGCCCGCCTGCGGGGCCTTCATTTCGGATGACGATCACCTCGCCCTCCTCGTAATGGCGGTTCTGCACGCCCTCGAAGGCGTCCTCCTCGCATTCGAAAACGCGCGCAGGGCCGGTGAAGACCTGGTGCTCCGGCGCGATCCCGGCCACCTTCACGATCGCTCCCTCGGGCGCGAGATTGCCCTTCAGGCCCACGACACCGCCTGTCTTGGTGATCGGGTTGCTGACAGGGTGGATCACCTTGCCGTCGGCTTCGCCCTCGATCCTGTCCAGCGACTCTCCAAGCGTCTCTCCGGAAGCCGTCATGCAATCCTCGTGCAAGAGCCCCGCCTTGCGCAGCTCCTTCATGACGACGGGCACGCCGCCCGCCTCGTAGAGATCCTTGGCGACATACTGGCCGCCGGGCTTGAGATCGACGAAATAGGGCGTGTCGCGGAAAATCTCGC
>JAWLEL010000235.1:0-4695 GCA_041686165.1 Lentibacter sp. | reverse complement strand
GCGGGGAGGCTGGCCGGGTCGGTCACGTCAAGCGGGGCGTAGCCTTCGGCGGCGCGGGCCGTGGCCGTCACCGTCTCGCCCTGGGCGCGGTAAAGCTCGGCGAGGCGAGCCCCGATCCCGCGATTGGCACCGGTTATGAGGACATGCGACATGGGCGGCCTCAGTTGGTCTTGCGGGGTGGCATGAAGGGCAGGGGCGCGACGGGAACACCCTCTTCGATGAGCTGCTTGGCCTCTTCGGGCCGGGCCTCGCCGTAGATCGCGCGCTCGGGCGTGTCGCCAAGGTGCATCCTGCGCGCCTCGGCAGCGAATTTCAGGCCGACATACTCGGAGTTCTCCTCGACGTTCCGGCGCATCTCTGCCAGCGCTTTCTCGCTCTGGCTGCGGGCGCCTGTGAGCGGGGCGCTTTGCTCGCGCGACGTCTTGACCTTGGGGGCCATGAGCGATTTCGCGACATCCGAAGAGCCGCAGACGGAGCAGGCCACCATGCCTGCCGCGTGGAGCTTGTCGAAGGCCTCGGAAGACTGGAACCAGCTGTCGAAGTCGTGGCCCTCGGCGCATTTGAGAGAAAAATGGATCATCCCTGCGTCCTTGTCATGTCTGCAAAAGAGATAAACATGGTTGCGGGATTTGCAAGCTCGGGAGTTGTGCATGACGCCGAGTCTCCGCCGCGCCGCAGCGTGATCATTGCTTGAGCAGGCGGGGATCGAACGTCTTGAGGATCTGGGCCAATTCCGGCTCACTGACTCTTGTCGCGGCCTTGCGCGGGGAGAACCATTTTCGCTTGCGCTGGCCCATTTCGGGGAATTTCTTCTCGAGCGATTTGACTTTCACGGGGTAGACCAGCGCCACGCAGGGCAGGAGCGCGCCGCCCTCGATCTGCTTGTTGTAGGAAAACAGCCCCAGGCTGCGCTCGAAGGCGCGGCCCTTGACGCCGGCTTCCTCCCAGGCCTCCTGCAAGGCGGCATCGCCGGGCGTCTTGGCGTGCATCGGCCAGCCCTTGGGGATGATCCAGCGGCCGCTGCCACGGCTGGTGATCAGCAGCACCTCGGGTTTGTCGTTGCGAATCCGGTAGCAGAGCGCGGCGAACTGGCTGCGCACGTCGGTTTTCCGGGCGCCTTTCAGCGAGATCGGGAGCTGTTTGGGACCATGAAGGGTCATTTGCCTGCGCTTCGACTTCAACATTCTGCTCTAGCTTATCGTTCGAGTTTTACGTGAACATGAACGATAAGCCAGCTTTTCTGGGCTGCCGGGGCAATTTTGCCACAAGATGTTGATTTTTTGCCCACATTTGCCGAGCTTTTGGGCAGATCACCTTTGGAAGATGACCGGGAACCAATCCTCACGCAGGCGCTGGCCCTCGGTCATGCCGTGCTCCGGGAAGGGCGGCGAGGTACGCCCGGGGCGTTCGACGTAGCGCGCATCATCCCCGACAAGACGGAGAGAGAAGGCGCGGCGGCGGTTCTCGCTCGTGTTGCCGCGGGTGCCGTGGAGCACATGGTAGTTGAAGGCGACGGCATCGCCGGGCGCCATCTCCCATTCGACGATCTTCATGCCCTCTGCTTCGGGGTCGGGAACGGGCATGTAATCTTCCTTGTTGGGAAAATAGGCCTCCTCGGAGACCCAGCGCATGGGCAGCACGGGCTTGTCCCAGCGATGCGATCCGGCCACGCAGCGCAGCGTTGCTTCCTTGACCGGGTCGAGCGGCGACCAGAAACTGACCGTCTGCTTGCCTTCCACGAAATAATAGGGTCCGTCCGTGTGCCACGGTGTGGGCATGGATGTGCCCGGTTCCTTGACCAGGACATGATCGTGGAAAACCTGCGTGCTCTGCGAGCGCATCAGGTCGGCGGCGACTTCGGCGGCGGGGCTTTTCTCGATCACCTCGGCGAATTCCGGGATGCGCTGCCAGTTGCAGTAGTCGTCGAAGAAAAGCCCGCTTTCGCCTTCCTTGAAGTTTTCCGAGGCGTAGGGGCCGGGTTCGTTCATGTTTCGCTCGACACCTGCGCGCAGGGTGTCCACGTGATCGGCGAAGAGGCTACGGATGACCGTGACGCCATCCTCCTGGAATTGCTTGATGTTCTCGTCTGTGAGGAGCGGGTGTGTCATCTGCGGACCTGTTGGCAAGTGAAGCATGGTTTTGCGTCAGGGTCGGGGCAGATCACGGGCTTGTCAAGCTTGTGGAAAAACCTTTGGATAAGTCTAAACTGAAAATATTAACAAAAGCTCGCCCCAGTAATTTAAAAGCCCGCCTTAACTGTTAGGGCGGGCTTTCTGAAACTGCGTTTGTGTCTTTGTGGATAACCTGAAAACCTGACCCTGAACAGGGACTTGCTTGGATATCCTTGGGGATTTCTACTCAGCCGCATCACGCTTGGGCAAAACCCAGTCAGGCCGCGGGAAATGGCAGGTATAGCCATTGGGAACGCGCTCGAGATAGTCCTGATGCTCCGGTTCGGCCTCCCAGAAATCACCCACGGGCTCGACTTCCGTGACAACCTTGCCGGGCCAGATCCCCGAGGCTTCAACGTCGGCGATCGTATCGAGCGCCGTCGCCTTCTGGGCCTCGTCCACGTAGTAGATCGCAGAGCGATAGGACATGCCCATGTCATTGCCCTGCCGGTTGAGCGTGGTCGGGTCATGGATCTGGAAGAAGAATTCAAGCAGCTCACGGTAGCTGATCTTTATCGGGTCGAAGAGGATTTCGATCCCCTCGGCATGAGTTCCATGATTGCGATAGGTCGCGTTCGGCACGTCGCCACCCGTGTAGCCGACGCGGGTTTTCTCGACACCGGGGAGCTTGCGGATGAGGTCTTGCATGCCCCAGAAGCATCCTCCGGCGAGTACGGCAAGTTCAGTCATGTCGGGTCCTCCACTTGATCGAGGTAGGCACCATAGCCTTCCTCTTCCATCTTGTCTTTCGGCACGAAACGCAGGCTGGCCGAATTGATGCAATAGCGCAAGCCGCCGCGCTCGGCGGGGCCGTCTGGGAAGACATGGCCAAGATGGCTGTCGCCGTGTTGCGAGCGCACTTCTGTGCGCACCATGCCGAGGCTGGCGTCGCGCAGCTCGGTCACATGGGCAGGCTCGACCGGCTTTGAAAAGCTTGGCCAGCCGCAGCCGGACTCGAACTTGTCCGAGGAGACGAAGAGCGGCTCACCCGAAACGATATCGACATAAAGCCCCGGCTCGAAATGCGCATTGTACTTGCCCGTGAAGGGCCGCTCGGTGCCGCTTTCCTGCGTGACGAAGCGCTCTTCGTCACTGAGGCGGGCCAGCGCCTCTTCAGTCTTGGCGTATTTCATGGCTTCCCCCATTGCGATACTCTTGACGCGAATGTGGGCTTGCGCGCGGCAAAAGCCAAGGGCTGGTATCATTTTCGTGATGGGGAAATGCAGCTGGTACCCCGTAGGGGAATCGAACCCCTCTTTCCAGGTTGAAAACCTGGCGTCCTAACCGATAGACGAACGGGGCAGAGCCCAGCTGTGAGGCGCTATTTAGGGAAAGCGGGGGCGGGGCGCAAGCAGAAATTTCGGGAGAATCTGGTTTTTTACGCCGATGCGGGCGCGGCGTCCTCGAGGCGGAGCTGAACGCTTGTGCGCCCTTGCCAGGTGTTGAGTTCAAGCCTGCCTGCGAGGTGAAAGCGCGCGCCGCCATGGGCTTCGAGCGCGGGGCCGAGGGCGGTGTCATAGGCGCCAAAGGAAATGGCGTCCATGCGCGGGCCGCTGCCGTCCGAAAAGGTGATCTTGAGGTGCGACTCGCCCACGCGGCGGGCGAAGTGGATGGCGCAATCGGGAAAGACGAAGCGAGGGCCCGGCGCAGAGGCACCAAAGGGACCAGCGGCGTCGAGTTGCTCAACGAGGTCTTCCGTGGCCGCGCCGGGCATGAGCACGCCATCGAGGCGCAGGTCGGCCGGGCCAAGGGCGCCGGCCCCTTGCTTTTCCATCAGCTCAGCAAGCCGCGCCATGGCCGGTTCAAGCTGTGCGCGGGAGAGCGAGAGCCCCGCCGCCATCTTGTGCCCGCCGCCTTTCTCGATAAGCCCTTCGAGCTGGAGCTTCTGGACCGATGCACCGAGATCGACGCCCGAGACGGAGCGCCCAGAGCCCTTGCCCTCGTCGCCGTCGAAGCCGATGACGATGGCGGGGCGGTTGGCGTTTTCCTTGAGCCGCGAGGCGACGATGCCGACAACACCCGCGTGCCAGCCCTCGCCCGCCGCCCAGACAAGCGGGGCCTCGAGCCCGCGCGCCTCGGCCTGGGCCAGCGCGGCGGCGCGCACCTCCTCCTCGATGGTGCGGCGCTCGGTGTTGAACATGTCGAGCTTCTCGGCCAGCGAGCGGGCTTCATGGCCATCGCGGCACGACAGCAGCCGCGCGCCGAGGTCAGCCCGGCCGACGCGCCCGCCGGCATTGATCCGCGGGCCGAGCACATAGCCCAGATGATAGGCCTTTGGTGCGGTGTCGAGACGGCCGATATCGCCGAGCGCGGCGAGACCGGGCCGCGCGCGGCGGGCCATGATCTTGAGCCCCTGCACGACGAAGGCGCGGTTCACACCGATGAGCGGGGCGACATCCGCGACGGTGGCCAGCGCCACGAGATCGAGCAGGGTGATGAGATCAGGCCCCTTGCGGCCCGCCTCGCGCAGCACGCGGCCTGCATCGACGAGGCAGAGAAAGACGACAGCCGCAGCGCAGAGATG
>JAWLEL010000234.1:0-4695 GCA_041686165.1 Lentibacter sp. | reverse complement strand
ACTTGGCTTGCAAGCGGATATGAAGGCAGGCCCGCGACCGGAAACACCAAGCCGCCGGATCCGTCAGCAGGAGGCGCGGCGCACGATGTCGAAGCCGATATCGAGCACCGACAGGACCGGTGACCCACCATCTATCCGGGCCAGAAGCTGTTCCGCCGCCCGCTGGCCAAGCGCGTCGCGGTCGACCCGCACCGTGGTCAGCGCGGGATGGACGTCCGCGGCGAAGTCCTGATCTCCGAAACCGATGACGGCAATATCGCCGGGGACAGAAAGACCGCGGACCTGGGCCTCGACGAGAACACCATGGGCCAGAAGATCGGAGCTGCAAAAGATCGCGCCGCCCCGGAAATCCGTTTCATCCAGCAAGTGGCGCAGCGCCTCGCGCCCGGCGCCCAGGCGGGCCGGACCGCCGATATCGGCTTGGAACACCCGCTCACCGCCCAGCCCCTCGAACCGGGCGACGAAGGCGTCGCGGCGGCGGATCGCGCGTTCGTCATGGGCGGTCACCGTCGCACAGCGCGCATGGCCGAGGTCGCGCAGGAACTCGGCCACGGCGCGGCCGGCCCCGGCATGGCTGAAGCCGACGCAAAGGTCGATCGGCGACTCCGTCAGGTCCCAGATTTCGACCACCGGGATTGCGGCGCCCAGCAAAAGCCGCCGCGCCTGCGCGGTATGGTGGATGCCAGTCAGCAGCATGGCGTCGGGTCGGCGCGACAGGTGCGCCGCGATGAGGGTCTCTTCCTCGGACTTGTCGAACCCGCTTTCGGACAGCAAAAGCTGGTAGCCCCCGGCGCGGATACGTTCGCCGAAGGTCCTGATGAAGGACGAATAGACCACGTTGGTGACCGACGGGATGATCGCCGTCACAAGGCGCGATTTGCTCGACGCCAATGCGCCGGCGATGGCGTTGGGGACGAAGCCGGTTGCCTCGATGGCACCACGGACCCGGCGCAACGTCTCGGTGGACACCTTGGACGGGTCCGAAAGCGCGCGCGAGACGGTTACCTGACTGACCCCCGCCATGCGTCCGACATCAGCCATGGTCACGCGCCTGCCATGGCCGTTTCTTTGGTCTGCGATTTGCGACATGCGCTGCATGATCGTGGCATTCCGTCCATGTTGCAACCGGGTTCAGACCGTCTTGCTCACCTTTTTCTCGTGCCGCGCCAGATAGATCGACGCGATCAGGGATCCCGCGATCAGCAGCCAGAGGATTATCGCTATCCAGCTCTTTGTGAAGAAGATCGTGAGGTCGCCGAAGCTTTCGAGGCTCTTGACGAAATAGATCTCGGCCGACGGCCCCAGGATGAAACCGATGATGAACGGTGCGATCTCCAGCCCCAGCTTGACCGCGAGCCAGCCGAAGATGCCGAAGATGAGCAGCGTCCAGACGTCGAACATGATGCCGTAGTTGATCGTGTAGGCGCCGATGACGCACATCATCAGGATGATCGGAAACAGCACGTGCTTGGGAATTGTCACCACCAGCGCAAAGTAGCGGATGGCGAAATACATCATGGTGAACATCGCGATGTTGGCCACGAGCATCGCGAAGATCATCGCGTTCCAAGTCTGGGGATTGTCGGAGATGAAGAGCGGCCCGACCTGGATGCCCTGCAGCGTGAAGGCGCCGATCAGCAGCGCCGTCGTGCTGTCGCCCGGAATGCCCAGTGACAGGAGCGGCACCAGCGCGCCGCCGGTCAGGCCGTTGTTACCGGCCTCTGAGGCCATCAGGCCCGTGGGTTCGCCCTTGCCGAAATTGGCGGATTTCTTCGAGAAGGTCTTCGCCTGTGAATAGGCGAGGATCGACGCGGCCGAGCCGCCAACACCAGGCAGGATGCCCACGAAGGTGCCGATGCCCGAGGACCGCAGCAGGTTCACGAACTGACCCTTGAAGATGGACAGCGAGAACGACGAACTCTTGCCGATCTTCACGTCCTCGCGCGACTGGCCCTTGGGCACGCCCAGTTCCGCCTGCTCGAGGATCGCGGCGAGGCCGAACAGGCCGATCAGCACGGGCAGCAGCGAAAACCCGCTATCCAGCCAGTATTCGGTGCCGGGCGGGACCAGACGCAGCTTGCCGTTGCCGCCGTCCGAGATGTCGTAGACCCCGATCAGCGAGATGAAGATGCCGAGGAACCCCGAGAAGATCCCCAGCAGCATGTCCTTTGACAGCGCCGCCATGACGGTCAGCGCGAAGAGGATGATGAGGAATTTCTCGACATACGAGAATTCTATGGCGAATTCGGCGAGGTAGGGCGCGGCGAAGAACAACGCCATGAGGCTGACGATGCCGCCGACGAAGGACGCGCATATGCCGATGCGCAGCGCTTTTTCGCCATCGCCCTGCAACGCCATCGGATAGCCGTCGAAGGTGCTGGTGATCGATGATGGCGTGCCCGGAATTCCGAGCAGGATCGCCGGGACCAAGCCGCCGGCAATGCCGCCGACATAGAGGCCCAGCAACAACGCCAGCCCGTTTTCCAGCCCCAGCGTGAAAGTCAGCGGCAGGCAGACCGCGACGGCCATCGTGGCCGTCATGCCGGGGATCGCGCCGAAGATGATGCCGACGAACGTGCCGCCGATGACGAGCGACAGGAAGAGCGGCGAGATGAGTGAGAGAAATTCCATGGCGAGGGCCTCAGGGAAGGGTCAGGAAAAAGATCTCGGTGAAGAGCCACCAGACGAAGGTCGGCCCGGCCAGCGCGATCACCAGCATCACGAGGATCTGCCGCATGTCGCGGTCGTGCATGAACAGCAGCCCCGTGGCCAGCACGTAGGGCACCGAGCAGATGAGAAAGCCGAGGCCGGTATTGGGCCAGATGTTCCCGACCGGCACCATCAGGGTGAAGTAGAGAACGGTCAGCGCCAGCGCGCCGAAGAGGCGCGTCTTGTCCATGTCGCCCAGCGTCCGGCGCCAATATGTGCCGGCCCCGGCGATCTGGCGCCGTCTGGTAACGAGGATGGCAAGCGTCAGGCCGGCCAGAATGCACCCGATCACGGTCGGAAAGACAAGGTGCGAGCTTTGGAAATCTATGGAGACCTCGGTCAGGTTGCCCATTCTCTCCTCCCACAGAAGAACGGTGAAGGGCCCGGGCGCCTCATGCGCCCGGGTCGGGTCTCGGGATCAGGAGTCGCCCGAGATCTGCTTGATGACCTCGGAATAGGTGTCGCGCTTTTCCATCAGGTGCTCGCGCGCCTCTTCGGCCGGCAGGAAGTTCGGGATGAAGAACGAGCCCTTCTGACGGTCCTGGATCTCGCCCTTGTCGTAGATCTCGGTCAGCGCGGTATCGATCTGGTCGATGATCGCCGGGTCCATCTCGTTGTTGTAGATGAAGAAGAATTCCTTGTCGAAGGTGAAGTCCTCTTCGCCGTCCAGCGTCACCCTGGTTTCCGGCGAGGCGTATTGCAGCATCTCGTCGCGCGTGGTTTCGCCCATGCCGTCGGCGGGGGCCTGCTCCAGCGTGCCGGGGCGCGCGGTGATCCACACGAAGCGCATGCACTTGCGGTCATCCTCGGGCAGTTGCGTGAACTGCTCGTTGGCCTGGATCGTGCCGTTGATGACATCCGCGAGGTTGTCCCACATCGCCTGGTTCTTGTCGGCCTGCGAGCCGGTGTTGACCGGGACGATATTCTCCTCGGAGCCGGGGGCGCGGACTGACGCCGCGTTCTTCATTGCCGAAAAGCCGATCTCGGACACGCCGCCCGGCTGGATCGCCACGCGCACCTGATCGCCGTTCTCGGCGGCCGTCAGGATATCGTCCATGGTCTGGTGCTCGCTGTCGCAGGACACGAGGTAGGCGTTGCCCGGATTGATCGCGACGGTCTGGCCTACGGTGTAGCCCTCGAACGGGTTGTCGTAGCCGGTCACGCCGTAGAGGTCCCCGAGATAGGACTGGTCGTGAAAGATCATCAGCGTGTTGCCGCGGCTGTCACGGTCAAGCGCCTTGAAAGCTTCGGTCGCGCCCACGGCGTCGACCTTGATGTTGATGCCCAGGTGATCGGACAGCGCGTCGGCGACGATCGACGAGTTCTGGTAGGTGTCACCGCCGGTCGATGTCGAGCCGATCACGAGGCGCACGTTGCGCGGCAGCTCCTGCGCTGCGGCGGTGAGCGGCTGGATGGACATGGCGGCGGCGCTGGCCGCGGCGAGCAAGGTTCTGCGGGTATGTTTCATGGGATCCTCCCTTGATGGCCACATCTGGCCTCTGGCGTGGGTTCGGATGCGCCTCCTCAAGCGCGCGAAGCGAGTCACCGCGATGGATGAATGCGCATACATGACTTTTAAGCACATTTCGTTTAACCCTGTCAATAAATGAAATACTTAGTTTTTATCGCCATAATATCCGCATAAATGTTGACAAACTTTAATGTATGCGCATACACAAGAGGGATACAGGCGAGGAGGATGTCATGATGGATTCGCGAGGAAAGACGCCCGACACGCTGCGCAGTTCGCGCTGGTTCGGACCGGACGATCTGCGCAGCTTCGGGCACCGGTCGCGCATGATGCAGCTTGGCTATGCCGAGGAAGAGTTCCGCGGCAAACCGATCATCGGCATCCTCAACACCTGGTCCGAGATCAATTCCTGCCACGGCCACTTTCCCGAGCGCGCCAAGGAAGTGAAGCGCGGCGTGTTGCAGGCCGGCGGCTTCCCGATCGAGATGCCGGTCCTGTCGGTGGACGAACAGTTC
>JAWLEL010000233.1:0-4707 GCA_041686165.1 Lentibacter sp. | reverse complement strand
CCGAGAGCCATGCCGGGCATCTCCTGCAGGAGCCGATGAACGTGCGCACGCAGGCGGGCGACTTCTACAAGGTCTATTCGCCCTTCTGGAAGGCGATCCGGCAGATGGATGTGCCTTCGCCCATGGCCGCGCCGGAGCTTTCCGCGCCCGAAACCTGGCCTCAGAGCGACGATTTGGACGATTGGAACATGGCCGCGGACATGCGGCGCGGCGCGGATGTTCTGGCGCGCCACAATCGCGTGGGAGAGGCGGCTGCGCGCGACAAGCTGCGCCTCTTCCTCGAGAGCCGGGCCGAGGATTACAAGGAGGCGCGCAACATGGTCGGGCAGGCCGGAACCTCGGAGCTTTCGGACCATTTGAGCCTGGGGGAGATCTCCCCGCGCATGATCTGGGCGGAGGCGAAGGCGGCGGGTGATGGCAAGGGCCACGAGCATTTCCTGAGCGAGGTGGGCTGGCGCGATTTCGCCCATCACCTGATGTATCACACGCCGCAGATGCTCGGCCGGAACTGGCGAGAGGGGTGGGACGCGTTCCCCTGGAGCGAGGACGAAACCAGCGACGCGGTCCAGGCATGGAAGGAAGGGCGCACGGGGGTGGATTTCGTCGATGCGGCCATGCGCGAGCTTTGGGTGACCGGCAAGATGCACAACCGCGCGCGGATGGTCGTGGCGAGCTACCTGACCAAGCACATGATGGTGCATTGGCGCGTGGGCGAGCGATGGTTCGCGGACCAGCTCGTCGATTATGATCCCGCGTCGAACGCAATGGGGTGGCAGTGGGTGGCCGGGTCCGGGCCGGATGCCGCGCCCTATTTCAGGGTATTCAACCCCGACACGCAGCTCCAGAAGTTCGATCCTGATGAGCGCTACGTCACGGCTTGGATCGCCGAGAGGCAAAGCAATCCCCCGCGGACGGCACTGGAGTTTTTCGAGGCGGTTCCCGAGAGCGCGGGGCTTCGCCCCGATCAGGCGCGCCCCAGGGCGCCGATCGTCGGCCTCAAGGAGGGCCGCGAACGCGCATTGGCGGCCTATGCCGCGCGGTGAAGCGGAGATTTCAGGGACTTGCGAGTTCAATGATTGCGGCCTAGCCTTGGGCAAGATGGCTGCATCGAGGGAGGTGCTGCACCATGACAGGACAAAAAGTCAAAACGAGCATTGATGGCGAGGCCGATCTGCCGCGCTATTTCCGGAATGTATTCGGCAAGGCGAGTGAGATGGCGGTGGGTCGTCTCGACTTCGTCTTGCCCGACGGACGGCGCTTTCGCGCAGAAGGCGCTTCGCCCGGCCCCGTGGCCGAAGTCAGGTTTCACGACCCGGAGGTTTTGGGACGGCTGATACGCGAAGGTGAGCTGGGCTTTTGCGACGCCTACCTCGATGGGGGGTGGTCCACGCCCGACTTGCAAGCCTTTCTCGATTTGCTCAACGCGGGCAATGACGTGCTTTACCGAGGGTTTCCGATGCAAGGCCTTGTGAAGGCCTACGAGCGCTTTCGCCATTGGATGCATTCGAACACGAAATGGCGAGCGAAGAAGAATATTTCCTATCACTACGACCTTGGAAACGAATTCTACGCGAAATGGCTCGATGAGACGATGACCTACTCGAGCGCGCTTTTCGAGACGGGGCAGGAGAGCCTCGACGTGGCCCAGACTGCGAAATATGCCGCGCTTGTCGATGCGATGGGGGTGAAACCCGGTGATCATGTGCTCGAGATCGGCTGCGGCTGGGGCGGATTCGCCGAGTATGCCGCTGGTGAGCGCGGCTTGAAGGTGACGGGGCTGACGATCAGCAAGGAGCAGTTGAGCTACGCCAGGGACCGCATTGAAAAGGCGGGCCTTTCGGATCTGGTCGATTTGCGTATGCAAGATTACCGCGACGAATCCGGCCGCTATGACGGGATCGCGAGCATCGAGATGTTCGAGGCTGTCGGGGAGAAATACTGGCCGACCTTCTTCGACAAGGTGCGGGACTGTCTCAAGCCCGGTGCACAGGCCAGCCTTCAGATCATCACCATCACGGAAGATCGCTTCGAGACTTACCGGAAAGGCGTTGATTTCATACAGAAATATATCTTTCCTGGCGGCATGCTGCCCTCGAAGACGGCGCTGCGCGAGCAGCTCACGCGCGCAGGGCTCGAGGAGCGTCACATCCTGGAATTCGCCGAAAGCTACAGTCAGACGCTTCGGCGATGGCATGAGAGTTTCAATGAGAAATGGGCCGAGATCGAGCCGATGGGTTTTGATGATCGGTTCAAGCGGATGTGGGATTTCTACCTCACCTCTTGCGCCGCGTCCTTCCATGGCGGTAACTGCGATGTAGTTCAGATCACAGTCGCAAAGGCAGAGTAGATGCCGACATCCGCCCGTCTCGTTTCAGCCATTCTCCTCGCGGCCTTGGCCTTGCTGGTCACGACCATGTACATGAACGCGCTTCTGGCCGAAGACCCCGACAAGACCTTCGGCCGCCTGTTGGAGAGCAACGTGGCGATCTCGGCGCTGGTCGGCTGGACCCTGCTGGGCGGGCGTGTAGGCAACCAGTATTCCGTGGCGATCGGGCTTGGGCTCACGGCCGTGGCGGCGGCCGTGTTCTGGTGCTTGTTTGCGCATTCGGTCTGGGAGATGCTGGCGATGTCGCTTGATCGCCGGTTCGACGGCCCGATGGAAGCGCTGATCGGGGCAATCGAGCTTGGGGTGGACTTCGGCACGGACCTGGCACGCGCGAATATCATAGTCGTGCTTCTCATGGGCGGTATCATTTTGGGGCCTGCGGCCGAGTTCGTTTCGCGGCGATGGAGCTGAGCCAATGTCGCATGTCTTCCTGTATGGAACGCTTCGCCATGCGGGGCTTCTCGAGATTGTCCTTGGTCATGTCCCACATGACCGGCTGAAGCCTGCGCGGCTTGAGGGCTTTCATGTCGCGCGCGCGCAGGATCACGGGTTCCCGCTCATCCTGGAGCGCGCCGGGGCGCAGTGCGACGGCTTTGTTTTGCGGGATGTGACGCCGCAGGAGCGCGCGCGGCTCGATCACTACGAGTCGGGTTTCGGCTACAGGCTGCGGCCTGTGCAGGTGCAAGGAGAGGAGGCGCTCGTCTATTTCCCGGGCGAAGGGCTCTGGGAGCCTGCCGAGCCATGGAGCCTTGAGCAATGGCGCGCCGAGCATTGGCCCTACGTGCGTTTTGCTGCCGAGGATATCATGAGCCTTATGGGCGAGGTGGATGCGCACGACTTGGCGAAGCGGTTCCCGACGATCAACCTGCGCGCGCATGCCAGGGCGCTGGCCGAGGCCGCGCCTCAGCCCAGGCAGCGCAGGTCGGACACGGGCCGCGAGGACATCACGCTGCGCAAGACGCAGGTCAGCCATCTTGGTTTTTTTCGCACCGATACACTGTATTTTAGCCATCCGCTGTTCGGGGGCGGACAAAGCGCGGAGCTTGAGCGGGAGGTCTTCCTGACGGGCGATGCGGCATTGGTCCTGCCCTATGATCCCGAGCGGGACCGCGTGCTGCTGATCGAACAGTTTCGCATGGGGCCCTATGGGCGAGGCGACCTGCACCCCTGGACGTTCGAGCCGATCGCGGGGCGCATCGACCCGGGTGAAGCCCCTGAGGCCGCCGCGCGTCGCGAATGCCTCGAAGAGGCCGGGATCGCGCTTGATGAGCTCTTGCCGGTGGCGGATTATTACCCATCGCCAGGCGAGGTCAGCTCGTTCTTTCATACCTTTGTCGCGCTGGCCGACCTGCCCGATAGCGGGCAGGGGCATGGCGGTCTGGAGAGCGAGAACGAGGACATTCGCACCCATGTGATGAGCT
Source organism: Lentibacter sp. (assembly GCA_041686165.1). Taxonomy (GTDB): domain Bacteria; phylum Pseudomonadota; class Alphaproteobacteria; order Rhodobacterales; family Rhodobacteraceae; genus Lentibacter. Next base: position 900 of record JAWLEL010000233.1, on the reverse strand, counting down.
TTTCGGAAGCCGAGGGCCTGGCGCGGAGCGGCGAGATAAACGTTGGCCCCTTGCTGCACCTGCTATTGTGGCTCAAGGCCGAAAAGCAGGAGCCGCGATGGCAGTAGGCGCTTTCCGGGACGCTGGAAAAACAGACTGACACAGGTGGTCCGATCTGCTTGTGGAGCCAGCGCGAAGAGCCTAGTTTGCACCTAAGGACTGCACTGAGGCGCGTTGAGGAGACACATCTATGCAAGTGGCAAACGACCTGGCTGGCGCCGTTGGAAATACACCGCTCATTCGGCTCAGAAAGGCCAGTGAGGAGACTGGCTGCGAAATCCTTGGCAAGGCGGAGTTCATGAACCCGGGCCAATCGGTCAAGGACCGCGCGGCGCTCTACATCATCAAGGACGCGATCGCCCGGGGCGAGCTCAAGCCCGGCGGCACGATCGTCGAAGGCACGGCGGGCAACACCGGAATCGGCCTGGCGCTTGTGGGTGCGTCGATGGGATTCAAGACGGTGATCGTCATTCCGGAGACCCAGAGTGAAGAGAAAAAGGACATGCTCAGGCTTGCGGGGGCAGAGCTTGTTCAGGTTCCGGCGGTTCCCTATCGCAACCCGAACAATTTCGTGCGCTATTCGGAGCGGCTGGCCCGGGAGCTGGCGGCGAGCGAGCCGAACGGCGCGATCTGGGCCAACCAGTTCGACAACGTCGCCAACCGCGAGGCGCATGTCCAAACCACGGGTCCGGAAATCTGGGAGCAGACGGAGGGCCGGGTCGACGGGTTCATCTGCGCCTGCGGCTCGGGTGGAACGCTGGCGGGCACGGCGATGGTTCTCCAGCCCAAGGGCGTCAAGATCGGCCTGGCCGACCCGATGGGCGCGGGACTCTACAGCTATTACACCACTGGAGAGATCAA
>JAWLEL010000232.1:0-4714 GCA_041686165.1 Lentibacter sp. | reverse complement strand
GAAGAGCCGCTCGCCCGGGTCAGCCTCAAGGCCTATGACCCGACATATTACACGGCCTACGATCTCGGGATCGGGGTCGATCTTCCGGAGGGCTGCAAGGCAGATGTGCGCAAGGCCGATGTCAACGCGGCCTCGCGGATGGTTCAGGAATTCATGGGGGATGATGTCGATGATCCCGAGGCGGATTTCCCCGAGGTCGGTGAGGCCTTTGCAGATGAGATCGTGGTGACATGCGCCGCTGGCTCCTGATTGTCGCGTTTTTCGCCCTGGCTGCGCTGGCGCTCTGGCTCTGGGGCTTTGGCGGGGCGCAGAAGCTGTCTGTCTGGGCGGCGGAGGGCCAGAGAGACGTGCAAAACGCCATGGCAGGCTTGCTTCGCCAGCTCAAGGCAGGCGAGCCAGGAGCGCTTGCCGGGCTTATGAGCCTTTGCTTTGCCTATGGGTTCTTCCACGCCGCCGGGCCGGGGCACGGCAAGTTGCTCATCGGGGGCTATGGCGCGGCGCGGCAGGTTCCGCTGATGCGGCTGAGCGCCCTGGCTGTGCTGTCCAGCCTTGCGCAGGCGGCGAGCGCGGTTCTGCTGGTCTATGCCGGTGTCTTTCTGCTCGGGCTGACGCGCGGCGCGATGACCGGTCTGGCCGAGGACTGGCTCGCGCCTGCATCCTATATCGCGATTGCCTTGGTTGGCGGGTGGTTGGCCCTCAGAGGCGCTCGAAAACTACGGCGCGCGATGCGCGGAGCGGGAGAAGTTGCGCATCCTCACCATCACGATCACCAGGACGAGCATGGCCATGATCATCATGACGACGGGAGCTGTTCCTGCGGGCACAAGCACGGTCCGACCGCGCAGGAGGCCGCCGATGTCTCGGGGCTGCGCGATGCGCTCGTGCTGATCGGGGCGGTCGCGATCCGGCCTTGCACCGGCGCCCTGTTCCTGCTGATCCTGACATGGCGGCTTGGCCTCGATATCGCGGGAATCATGGGTGCCTTCGCCATGGGGCTTGGCACGGCGAGCGTCACGTTGACTGTGGCCATCGGCGCGGTGCTCTTCCGGCGGAACACGATTGCCCAGCTGGGCGCGGACGGCGCAAGGGTGGCGCGGTTTTCGGCCTGGCTGGAGCTTGGTGCGGGGACGGTGATCGCGCTGGCGGCGCTATCCTTGCTCTGAGCGTTCAGCCCGGATGATCAGCCAGTTCAGAAAGAAACCAATGGCCATGACCGCAGGCAGGCCCAGCCAGGCCCAGATGACGCAAAACACCCAGAGCAGGTTGACGAAGCCCATGAAAAGGCATGTCGACGTATAGTCAGGGGCCGAAGAGATTTGTCTGCCGCGCATGTCGCACCTCCTTGCTTCCCCGAGTTTAGCGCAGATTGGCTAATCGTCCGTAAACGAATGCGCGAGCATCAGGACAGGTCCGCGAGTACCTGCGGAAGGGCGTCGGCGAGGGCCTGCATCTCGGCTTCCGCACCGCAGCTGATGCGGATGCAGCGGTTTTGCGGATGGGCAAAGGGCATGCGCACGAAGATGCCCCGCGCGCCAAGGCCGTCGAGCACGGCTCGCGCGTGCTCCGCATCGTGCCCGCAATCGACGGCGACGAAGTTGGTGGCCGAGGGAAGGGACGAGAGACCGCAGGCTTGCGCGATCCGGGCGATTTCGGCGCGCGAAGCATCGGCCCTGGACAGCACAGACTGCAAATAGGATTGGTCTTCGAGAGCCGCGAGCGCCCCGGCCTGGGCGGCGCGGTTCATGCCGAAGTGATTGCGGATCTTGTTGAAGGCGTTGATAAGCTCTGGAGCGCCCATCGCGTAGCCGACGCGTGCGCCAGCCATACCGTAGGCCTTGGAGAAGGTGCGCATGCGTATGACGCGCGGATCCTTTACGTCGATGTCGGGCGCGGTGCCCTCGGGGGCGAAGTCCACGTAGGCCTCGTCGAGCACGAGCAGGCAGCCATCCGGCAGATCATCGAGGGCTGCCAAGATGGACTGGCCGCTGGCCCAGCTTGCCATCGGGTTGTCGGGGTTGGCGAAGTAGATGAGTCGCGCGCCCGTCTCCCTTGCCCGGTCGATGAGCGCGGGAAGGTCTTCGGCATCGTCCTTGTAAGGCACCTTGTGCAAGATCCCGCCGAAGCCCGCGACATGATAATTGAAGGTCGGATAGGCGCCATCGGAGGTGACCACGGGATCGCCTTCGGCAACGAAGAGGCGCGCAAGATAGCCCAGCAGCCCGTCGATCCCCTCGCCGACCATGATGTTCTCCGGCGCGACACGGTGATGGGCTGCCAGCGCCTGGCGCAAGTCATGGCTTTCCGCATCGCCATATTTCCAGATGTCATGCGTGGCCTGTTGCATCGCGGCGATGGCCTTGGGGGACGGGCCGAAGACGCTTTCGTTTGCGCCGATGCGGGCGATGAAGGGGCGGCCCCTGTCGCGCTCGAGTTTATCCGGCCCGATGAAGGGGACGGAGGCGGGCAGGCTTTCGGCGAGCGGGGTCAGGCGGGGGGCATTGTTTTTCATGGGCGCGTGTTAACCCGAACCCCGACGTGTCGGCAACAGCTCTTGAAGTCCCGTCGCTCGGCCTGCGGGCGCTCGCAAGGAGCACCTGTGAATGCCGCGTGTCTCAACGTCACGCTTTTTCCAGGCTCCCCAAGAGGCTAGGCTCCTTCCGAAAAAGGGGGAACGCCATGTCTCGTGTCACGACAGAAACCAGGGACCATATCGCCTTCGTCACGCTCACGCGAGGCGACAAGATGAACGGTGTCGACCAGGCCATGGCCGAAGCGCTGATCGCGGCAGCCCATGGGCTGGCGAAAGACGAGAGTCTGCGCGCGGTCGTCCTGTCGGGCGAGGGCCGCGCCTTTTGTGCCGGGCTCGACGTGGCCAGCTTCGCGTCGCTGGCGGGGGGCGATCCCGAAGAAGTCGTCATGCCGCGCACCCATGGCAATACGAACATGTATCAGGAGCTGGTGCTGGCCTGGCGCAAGCTGCCCGTGCCCATCATTGCGGCGCTGCACGGCGTGGCCTATGGCGCGGGCTTTCAGCTCGCGCTGGGGGCGGATGTCCGCATCGCCCATCCCGGGACGCAATTCTCGATCATGGAGATGAAATGGGGCCTCGTGCCGGACATGGGCGGCATGGTGCTCTTGCCGCATCTCATGCGCTCCGACGTGCTGCGCCTGATGACCTACACGGCCGAGGCCGTCGAAGCGCCCAAGGCGCTTGAATGGGGGCTCGTGACCGAGCTTGATGATGATCCCCTCGGCGCGGCGACAAAGCTGGCCAAGACAATTGCTGGCAAGAGCCCTTCGGCCATCCGCGCCGCCAAGCGCCTGATCGGCATGGCGGAGAGCGGAGCGGAGGAGGATGCTGTGCTCATGGCCGAAAGCCGTGAGCAGGCAGACCTCATCGGCAAGCCGCACCAGATGGAAGTGATCGCGGCCAACATGCAAAAACGCGCACCGAAGTTCGACTGACCGCCCAGCGGCGCAAGGAATTCGGATACTTCTTGCGCAGGAAAGTTCGAATTCTCTTGGCCCTTTTCCTTGACGCCGTGACCTTGTAGACCTCGCCTGAGCGCAAGCCAGAAGGGGCCGACGATCATGGCGATGGAAAAGACATTCAATGCAAGCGAGGCCGAGCCACGCATCACCAAGATGTGGCAGGACGCGGGGGCCTTCCGCGCAGGTGCGAACGCCTCGCGCGACGAGAGCTTCACGATCATGATCCCGCCGCCCAATGTCACCGGGGCCTTGCATGTCGGCCATGCCTTCAACAACACACTTCAGGACATTCTCATCCGCTGGCACAGGATGCGCGGCTTCGACACGCTTTGGCAGCCGGGGCAGGACCATGCGGGCATCGCAACGCAGATGCAGGTGGAGAAGATGCTGGCGGCGACGGGACAGCCCGGGCGCTCTGAGCTCGGAAGGCAGAAGTTCCTAGAGAAGGTCTGGGAGTGGAAGGGCGAATATGGCGGAACGATCGTCGAGCAGCTCAAGCGCCTCGGGTGCTCGTGTGACTGGGATCGCAACGCTTTCACGATGGCTGGCGCGACAGGCGATCCGCGTGTGGGTCACGAGAACTCGGCCAACTTCCACGACGCGGTCATCAAGGTCTTCGTCGACATGTACGAAAAGGGCCTGATCTACCGCGGCAAGCGCCTGGTGAACTGGGATCCGCATTTCGAGACGGCGATTTCCGACCTGGAGGTCGAGAATCTCGAAGTCGCGGGCCATATGTGGCATTTCAAGTATCCGCTCGCGGGCGGCGTGACCTATACCTATGTCGAGAAGGACGAGGACGGGAACATCCTCTTCGAAGAGGAGCGTGACTATATCTCCATCGCCACGACGCGGCCCGAAACGATGCTGGGTGACGGTGCCGTGGCCGTTCACCCCGACGATGCGCGCTATGCGCCCATTGTCGGCCAACTCTGCGAGATCCCTGTCGGCCCGAAGGAGCACCGGCGCCTGATCCCGATCATCACGGATGAATATCCCGACCCGGCCTTCGGCTCGGGTGCCGTCAAGATCACGGGCGCGCATGACTTCAACGACTACGACGTCGCGAAGCGCGGCGGCATCCCGCTTTATCGTCTCATGGACACTGGCGGCGCGATGCGCGCCGATGGCGCGCCTTATGCCGAAGCGGCTGCGATCGCCATGGAGGTTGCCGAGGCCAAGCGCGAGCTGAGTGTTCAGGAGGCCGATGCAATCAACCTTG
>JAWLEL010000231.1:0-4719 GCA_041686165.1 Lentibacter sp. | reverse complement strand
CTCTGGAGGGCGAGATCACTGGCGGCGCAAGGCACCGCTCGACGCAGGAGATGGTCTGGACGTTGCTCGCAGCGCAGGGCCTTCTCGGCAATGCGCCGGGTCTGTCCCTGAACGGCGCACCGCTCGACATGCCGGTGTTGCGCGCCGACCACGCGGCGCTCACCGCAGGACAGACTTTCACCAACGACAGCGCTGACGCGACGGAGATCACGCTCACGACATCCGGCGTGCCCCTCGCCGATCCGCAGCCGACAGGATATGGCTACAGGCTCGAACGCAGCTACTACACGATGGATGGCACGCCCGTTGACACGCTCGACGTCGCAGCGGGCGAGAGGCTCGTGGTGCACCTCGAGGCCTATTCCTCCGAAAAGAACGATGCGCGCCTGATCGTCGATGACCCGCTGCCCGCAGGCTTCGAGATCGACAACCCCAACCTGCTGAACGCGGGCGACATCAAGGCGCTCGGCTGGATCAAGTCCTCCGCCACGGAAAGCACGGAATTCCGCGCCGAACGCTTCATCGCCGCGGTCAACATGCGCGGCGGCAAGCCCGTGGAGCTGGCCTATATCGTCCGCGCCGTCTCGCCCGGCCGGTTTCACCACGCGCCCGCGCTGGTGGAAGACATGTATCGCCCGGCCTATCGCGCCACGACAGGCGCAGGCGAGGTGACCATATCCGCGCGCTGATCCGGCATACTGCACTGGGGCTTGCGTTCGGTGGCGCGCTTCTGGCGGGCTTGCATGACGGGGCGCAGCGCTGGGCCGCAGGGGCCGAGCTTCCGCCGCTTCTGCGCGACGCCTCCGTCGAGATGCGCGCGCGCGGCGGTGAGCTTCTGCGCGCCTTTCCAGTCGAGGATGGACGCTGGCGGCTCACCACGAATGTCTCCGATGTCGATCCGCACTATATAGAAGCTCTGCTGGCTTATGAGGACAAACGTTTCTGGAATCACGAAGGCGTGGACCCCACCGCGATCTTGCGGGCGGGCGCTCAGGCCCTGCGGCATGGCCGTATCGTCTCCGGCGCCTCCACGCTCTCGATGCAGGTCGCGCGCCTTCTCGAGAACGGCAGCACCGGAAGCTGGACCGGAAAACTGCGCCAGATGCGCCTTGCACTTGCCCTGGAACAACGCCTCAGCAAGCGCGAAATTCTCTCGCTCTACCTCTCCCATGCCCCCTTCGGCGGCAATCTGGAAGGTGCGCGCGCCGCGAGCCTGGCCTATTTCGGCAAGGAGCCGCGCCGCCTCGCACCCGCCGAGATCGCCCTGCTCGTGGCTCTTCCCCAATCGCCCGAGGCCCGCCGCCCCGACCGCGCGCCGGCGAAGGCGAGGGCCGCGCGCGATCGCGCGGTGAAACGGCTGGAGCAAGCCGGTGTCTTTTCCGCCGAGGCTGCGACAGCCGCCCTCAGCCGCCCCGTTCCAGAGAAGCAGCGTGCCTTCCCGCAACTCGCCTTCCACGAAACGGGCCGCCTGCGCCGCGCCCACCCAGAGCGTCAGACCTTCACCCTCACGCTGGATGCCAAGCTTCAAGAGCGGCTCGAAAGGCTCGCCGCCAGCGCCCTGCGCGATCTCGAGCCGCGCGCGACAGCCGCCCTCCTCGTCGCCGATCACCGGACAGGCGAGATACTCGCCCATGTCGGCTCGGCCACCCGCGCCCGTGACTCAGGGCGCTCCGCCTATATCGACATGACGCGCGCCCTGCGCTCGCCCGGATCGGCGCTCAAGCCGCTGGTCTATGCCATGGGGTTCGATCTGGGCCTCGCGCATCCCGAAACCATCATGACTGACGCGCCCAAACGCTTCGGCTCCTACGCGCCGAGCAATTTCGACGGTCAGTATCGCGGCGAGGTGACAGCGCGCGAGGCGCTGCAACTCTCGCTCAACATACCCGTTGTGAGCCTCATGGAGCGGATCGGCCCCTCGCGCTTCATGCAGACGCTGCGCCGCACGGGGACGGAGCCGCAAATTTCCGGCAGCAAAGCGGGTCTTGCCATAGCACTTGGCGGCCTCGGTATCACGCTGCATGACATGACGACGCTCTATGCCGGGCTCGCACGGGGCGGTATGGCGCGGCCCCTACGCACTCTGAAACAGGAAGCGACCGCGGCCGCGCGCTTCACCTCCCCCGCTGCCGCCTGGCATATCGGCGACATTCTCAGCGCCGCGCCGCTCACCCATGCGCGCAATCGCCGTGACATCGCCTTCAAGACAGGCACGTCCTATGGCTACCGTGACAACTGGGCGCTCGGCTATGACGGCGCACATGTTGTCGGCGTCTGGCTCGGCCGCCCCGACGGGACGCCGATGCAGGGCGCATATGCGCGCGACACCGCCGCGCCGCTCCTTGCCCGCGTCTTCGAATATCTCTCGCCGCAGCCCGCGCCGCTCGGGCCGCCGCCGCCCGAAGCCCTGACTGTTTCGACAGCCGAGCTGCCCCGCCCGCTCCAGAATTTCGATACGCGCGATACCCTCCGCCGGATGGGATCGGACGCGCCGCGCCTTGTCTTTCCCCCGAGCGGCGCAAGGCTCGCGCGCATGGACGGCGCGCCGCTCGTGCTCAAGCTCGAGGGGGGAACACCGCCCTATGCGATCTTTGCAAATGAAAAGCTGCGCAAGACGGGCCTGCGCAGCTCGGAAGTGTCGCTCGGCCCGATGGAGCGCGGCTTTTTCAACCTCAGCATCATCGACGCCAAGGGCCGCGCGGCGCGAGCCAGCTTCGAGATCAGATAGCCTCGAGCGCCAGGGCGATGCCCTGCCCGCCGCCGATGCACATGGTCACAAGCGCGCGCTTGCCGCCGATGCGCTCCAGCTCGTAAAGCGCCTTGATCGTGATGATCGCGCCCGTCGCGCCCACGGGATGGCCCAACGCGATGGCACCGCCGTTGGGGTTCACTCTGGCAGGGTCGAGCCCGAGCTTGTTGCTCACGGCCAGCGCCTGCGCCGCGAAGGCCTCGTTGCTCTCGATCACGTCGAAATCGCCCACGCTCATTCCCGTGCGTTCCAGCAGGCTTTCGACAGCGGGCACCGGCCCGATACCCATCACCTCCGGGCGCACGCCCGCATGGGCATAACCGACCACCCGAGCGCGCGGCTTCAGTCCCGCCTTCTGTGCGGCATCCGCACGCGCAAGCACGAGCGCCGCCGCGCCGTCGTTGATCCCCGAGGCGTTGCCCGCAGTGACCGTCCCGTCCTTCTGGAACGCCGTGCGCAGCCCGGCCAGCGCCTCCATCGTCGTCGCCTTGGGGTGTTCATCCACCTCGAAAGGCACCGTGTCGCGCTTCACCTGCACATCCACGGGCACGATCTGGCTCTTGAAGTAGCCCTCCTCGATGGCCTTCGCCGCGCGGGTCTGGCTTTCCAGCGCGAAGGCGTCCTGATCCTCGCGGCTGATGCCGTGCTCGGCGGCCACATTCTCGGCCGTCACGCCCATATGCCCCGTGCCGAAGGGACAATTGAGCGCACCCAGCATCATGTCGAGCGTCTTCACATCACCCATCTTCTGGCCCCAGCGCTGGCTGGGGACGATGTAGGGCGAGCGGCTCATGTTCTCGATGCCGCCCGCCACGGCGAAATCGGCGTCCTGCATCGCCAACGATTGCACCGCCGATACGATCGCCTGAACGCCGGAGCCGCAAAGGCGGTTGACGTTCATCGCCGGGGTGCCGTTCGGGATACCCGCATCCATCGCCGCAACGCGGCTGACATACATGTCGCGCGGCTCGGTGTTGATGACATGGCCGAAGACAACGTGGCCCACCTGCCCGCCCTCGACGCCGGAGCGCGCAAGCGCTTCCCGCGTGACAGTCGCGCCAAGTTCGGTCGGCGGCGTGCCCGCAAGCGCGCCTCCGAATGTGCCAATTGCGGTGCGCGCGCCGTCAAGAATTACGATATCGTCCATGTCTGTGCCTCTCGGTCTGATCCAGTTGCACAGAGCCTACGCGTTTCACCGCCTGCCCACCAGCAAAACGGCGCGTCATTTTGCAGCGATCACGGGGATCATTCGGCGGGAGTGAGCTCCTCGCGCCCGTCTTCGCGGAGCACGAAGACGCGGCCCTCCTCGAAGACCGCCGCCGTCAGCGGCCGGCCCCAGCCAGCACCACTGTCGAGGTTCACGCGGTTGCCCCTGTGCTCGGGTGCCTCGACCGCCGTGTGCCCATGCACCACCAGCTTCGGAAACGGGCCCTCATGCTCGAGAAACGGGGCCCTGATCCAGAGCATGTCGTCCTCGGTCTGCCACTCCAGCGGCAGACGCGGCTGGATACCAGCGTGAACGAAGAAGAGCTCTTCGGTCTCGTGATTGAACGAGCAGCTCTCGAGGAAATCGACATGCGCCTGCGGCACGGCCTGAAGCGCGGCGGCGCGGATCTCTTCTTCGCCCAGCGCCTTGTCGACCCCGTAGGAGGCCAGCGTCTCGCGCCCCCCGAGCCGCTCGTCGAGCCAGTCAAGCCCCGGCCTGAGCTTGGGATGCGCCGAGCGGCCTTCATTCATGAAATCGAGGAACAGACGGTCATGGTTACCCATCAGCACCGTCCAGTCGCGCCCTTCGGCCTTGCCGTTCCTCAGCGTTTCGATCACGCTGCGGCTGCCCGGACCCCTGTCGACAAGATCACCCAGCAAGACGACAGGCGCTTTCGCCCCGCCGTCGAGCTCGATCAGCGTCAGGGCATCGAGCAGCATGTCATACTGGCCGTGGATGTCGCCGATCGCGTAGATTCTCTCGT
>JAWLEL010000230.1:0-4720 GCA_041686165.1 Lentibacter sp. | reverse complement strand
AGCAGGGTTTTCACGCCGTTGCCCAGCGTATGAACCGTGGCTTCATGGCCCGCGTTGAGCAGCAGGATGCAGGTGCTGATGAGTTCGTCCGTGGAGAGCCTCTCGCCGTCTTCCTCGGCGGCGATGAGGTGGGTTATCAGGTCATCGGCGGGCGCGGTGCGGCGGGTGTCGATGTAGCCGCGCATGAAATCGGCAAACTCTTTTGCAGCGGCGGCTGCGCGCAGCTCTATCGCATGGGTTCGGCGGGCCTGGTACATGGCGACCATGTCGCTTGACCAGGTGAGCAGCTCGGGCGCCATCTCCTCGGGCACGCCCAGCAGGCGACAGATGATGCGCAGGGGGATCGGCGTGCAATAGGACGGCAGCAGGTCGAAGGGCGCATCCCGGGGGAAGGTGTCGATCAGCGCATGGCAGAGCGTTTCTATTTCCGGGGCGAGCGCCTTGATCCGACGCGAGGTGAAGGCACGCAGCACGAGGCCGCGCAGACGGGTGTGGCGCGGCGGCTCGAGCTCGAGCATCGAGTGGGCCTCGATATCGTGGAAAGATTGCTGGTGTGGCGGGATCGGCCTCGCCAGTTCCGGCGGGCATTCGCGCCCGAAGCGGCGATCGCGCAGGAGCGCGTGAACCGCCCTGTGGGACACGGCGCAGGGCAGGGCGTACTCTTTCCAGAAGATCAGGTCACCTGCCCGGCGCGCCTGCTCGTAGAAAGGGTAGGGGTCTTGCACGAAGCCCGGCTCGGTGGGCGGCTGGGAGAGATGTTTCATGGTGCCTTTCTTGCGCGGGTGGCGCCCCGGGGCAAGGGCCAAGAGGCGCAAGGGCGCGCCGGGCAAATGTCAAAAGCACAGTTGCGCGGCTTTCGCGAAAGGGCATAGAGACAGGTATGACGAGGCTTTCTTTTCGACGCGGCCTGCCTTGGCTTTTGTTTCCTGTCACGGTGGCGGGGCTTGCGTTCGGCATTTACCACTATGCGCTCGGCGAGGCGCTCGAGCAGCTCGAGGCCCGGGGCGCAAGCGATCTTGCCCTGGCCGAAGACCGGCTCACGGCGCGACTGGCGCGGCACAGGGAGATGGCCGTGACGCTGGCCGACCATCCTGTTCTGACGTCTCTTGTGAGGGGTGCAAGCCGGGCTGTCGCCGAGCGATTCCTGCGCGCGCAGGCGGACAAGACGGAGGCGCTTGGCCTCTATTACGTCCGCCGGGATGGCGCGCTTCTGGCCGCAGCGGGCCTGGCGCTTCCGGATGGGGCGCTGGACGGGCCCTGGACACGGCGCGCGCGCCTGCAGGGTGCCCTGGGGCGCGGCCATGCCGTGCTCGGGCCGCAGAGGCACCGGGCGTATTTCTACGCGGCACCCGATTTCGGAGAGGATGGACGCGTGAGGGCGGCGCTCGTCGTCGCTGTGGACATGGACGAGATCGAGTTCGGTTGGCGGTCGTCGCGGCCTGCGGTGTTTTTCACCGGCAAGCAGGGCGATGTCTTCATTTCGAACCGCTCGGAGCTGATCTTCGCGCAGAGTCACGATGACCCCCCTGCGATCAGGCTCGACGGGGGTGACCGGCGCCTGATGGATACGCAGCGCCGGGGCGGGCGGGAGATCAGGGAGCTTGATCTGGGGCCCTATATCCCGCGCCGCGCGCTCCACTTGTCGGACGAGCTGCCGCAGATCGGAATGCGGGCGGTGGCGCTTGTTGATGTCGCGCCGGCAGAACGGCTGGCCCGTTTGCAGGCCCTGGTGTTCGTGGCGCTCTGCGTCGCTTTCGGGGCGATCCTGTTTCTCGTGCTGGAGCGTCGGCGCGCCCTGATCGAGGCCAACCGGCAGCTCGAGGCGCGGGTGGCGGCCCGCACCGCCGAGCTGCAAAGGGCGCAGGCCGATCTCGTGCAGGCGGGCAAGCTGAGTGCGCTTGGCCAGATGAGTGCGGGGATCAGCCATGAGCTCAACCAGCCGCTCATGGCCATCCAGCAGTTCGCTGACAACGGCGTTCGCTTCCTCGACAAGGGCAGGCTGGAAGTCGTCGGCGAGAACCTGGGCCGCATCGGCGGGCTGGCCGGACGGGCGGCAAGGATCATCAGGAACCTGCGCGCCTTTGCACGCAACGAGAGCGAGCCGATGGGGCGTGTCGAACTCGGGGCGGTATTGCAGACGGCGCGGGAGCTTACGCAGGCGCGGCTCAGCGCGGAGGGGATCGCGCTTGATCTGGCGTTGCCGGAGGCCCCGTTGCATGTCAAGGCGGGGGAGGTCCGGCTCGGGCAGGTGTTCGTGAACCTGATCAACAACGCGGCCGACGCGATGAGCGAACAGGCGGGCGAGAGGCGCATCGAGATTCTGACGCACCGTGAGGCGGGGCGGTGCCGCGTCAATGTGCGCGATACCGGGCCGGGCATTGAAGATCCGGAAAAAATGTTCGAGCCTTTCTACACGACGAAAGCCGTGGGTGGCGGGGACGGCATGGGCCTCGGGTTGTCCATCTCCTATGGTCTCGTCGAGAGTTTCGGCGGAAAGATCACGGGGCGCAACGCCGCCGCCGGTGGAGCCGTCTTCAGCGTGGACCTGGAGCTCTGGCCGGATGAGCAGGAGGAGATGGCGGGATGAGTGCAAGGGTGCTGATCGTCGATGATGACCGTGCGGTGCGCGATGCGCTCGGGCAGACGCTCGAACTGGAGGGGGTGGTGCCTATCAGGGCGGGGTCGTTCATCGAGGCCAAGGACCATATCGGGACGGCGTTCGACGGGGTTGTTCTGTCGGATATCCGCATGCCCGGGCGGGACGGGTTTCACCTGCTTGATCACGTTCGCGGCATAGACCCTGAACTGCCGGTGATCCTGCTCACCGGAGAGGGGGACATTCCGATGGCCGTGAAGGCCATGGAGCGGGGTGCATTCGATTTCCTGGAAAAGCCCTGCGCGCCTGACGCGCTGCTCGCGGTGCTCCGGCGGGCCCTGACGACGCGGGGTCTTGTCATGGAAAACCGTGCGCTCAAGGCCGAGGTCGAATCCGGGGATGCCGCGGCGCGGATGCTCTTTGGCACCTCCGAGAAGGCCGAGGCGCTGCGGCGCCGTGCCCGGGCCGCAGCCAAGGCGGATGTGGAGCTTCTGGTGAGCGGGCCGCATGGTGCGGGCATCAGCAAGGTGGCCGAAGTCGTCCATCTGCTCTCGCCGCGTCGCACGCGGCCCTTCGTGAAACGCCAGGGCGCGGGGCTGGACAGGGAGAGCTTGAGGCGTGCACTCGATGATGCGGGGCAAGGCAGTTTCTTTCTCGACAAGATCGAGGCCCTGGACGAGGCATTGCAATACGAACTGGCTGATCGTCTGGAGGGGGCGGTGAGTGCGCGGTTGATCGCGGGGAGCTGCGAAGATCTCGCGGCCCGCGTGGATGAGGGGCGTTTCCTCGCTGACCTCTACTATCGGCTCGATGTCATGCCGCTGCGCATACCGGCGCTGGCCGAGCGGCCCGAGGATATCCCCGTGCTCTTCCGGCACTACGTGGCGCAGGCGGCCGAGCAGGCCGGGCTGGAGGTGCCGCATATCAGCCAGGAGCTGCTGGCGCGGCTCATGGCGCGGGATTGGCCTGGCAACGCGCGCGCGCTGATGAGCGAGGCGATGCGTTTCGTGCTCGGCATGGACGAAGGCGGCGCCGCGGAGCCCTCCGGCGATGACGGCGGGCTCGGGCTTTCCGAGCGGATGGCGCAGGTGGAACGCTCGCTCCTGGCCGATGCGCTCAGCCGATCCGGCGGACAGGCCAGCCGGGCGGCCAAGGCGCTCAAGCTGCCGCGCAAGACCTTCTACGACAAGCTCGCACGTCATGGGCTGAAGCCGGAGGGATTTCGCAAGGGTGGCTAGGCTGAGGGGAGCGCGGGATGATCGGGCGCGCGCGTGTCGCTGAGCGGATGCCCGATCCTCGGTGCGGCGCAAACGGCATGCGCCAGACGCCCTCTCTTTCGAGGCAGGAGGCGCAGTCCGCCTGCAGGTGATGCTTGCATTCGGGTGACAGGGGCGCAGCATTCGTTTCATTGCGCTTGATCCCGGTGTGCGCCGGAGGCATTCTGCCCCGGGGGCGAAGGAAAGGGCAGCGCGATGCGTAAGCTGACGACACTTGTCTCCATCATTTTTCTTGCAAGCGCCTCGCTTGTCCAGGCCGGGCCGGACAGGTTCTCCGTGCTGCTTGGCTCCAAGCATCTCGGGGCGAGCGGTTTCAACGAGATCAATCCCGGCTTCTTCGCGACATGGGAGCGCGCGCGTTTCGGCTACACCATCGGAGCCTTCGTCAACAGCTACGAGCGCGGCGCTGTCTCCGCGACGCTTCACAAACCGTTCTGGAGCTGGGACGGCGGCGCGCTGGGCGGGTTCGCGGGTCTTGCCTGGTATCCAGAGGACGGCCGCCGGATCGAGACACATCTCGGAGGCGACATCATCGCGATCGGCGGGTTGCAGCTGCGCCACAAGAGTGTTTTCCTGCAGTTCCTGCCCATGAACCAGGGCGGCGCGGACGGGCTCGTGAGCCTCGGACTGACCTGGGAGGTGCCGCGCGGCGGCTCGTTCTAGCGGCTTTCTCGAGCACAGCCGGAATGTGCGAAAATACGCACAAATTGCCGCTGAGAGCGTGCGAAAATCCGCGCATATAGCGTTGGCACGGTTCAGATGATCTCGCTAAGTGCCCAGAAAAGCGTAGCTTTGCCGAAAATAGTGACAAAGCTTGAACCAGTCACACGGTTTCGTGAACCTGATC
>JAWLEL010000229.1:0-4745 GCA_041686165.1 Lentibacter sp. | reverse complement strand
CGCACGCTGCGCAGATGCTCGGCGAAGGCGTCAGTATCCGCAAGATACATGTAGCCGAACGACCGGATGCCCAGCTCCGGCACCCGCGTATCACCGCCCAGATGGCCGCGCAGGTCCTTCACGAACTCGGCGGCGAACTGCGATATCTTCACGTTGAGCGCGGTGCTGAACTGTTGGCGCATGCAGGAGGTGGTATGCGCCGTGGAGGTCATCTCGTAGCTCGGATCGCGCTCCAGCACGAGGATGCGCCCGTCGAACGCAGGGTTCGACGCGAGGAACCAGGCCACGGCCGAACCCATCAGCGAGCCGCCGACGATCACGACATCGTAGCTTTCGTGTTTCGGCGTGGAGCCGGGCCAGGCATTGCTCATTGTCGTCACTCGGGCAGTTTCAGATCACGGCGCACTCTGCGCCACGACGCCCGCCTGTTCAAGCGCCTCCGTGCGCCCGCCCAACGCCGCGTCGCGCACCAGCGCGGCCAGCTCCCGCATCTCCGATTGCAGCGGGCTCGAACGCCGCCAGACCATGCCGATATGCCGCTGCGGCTCGGGCGCGGAAAACCGCGCCACGGACACATCCGCCGAGCGCGTTTCGACGGGAACGGCCATCTCCGGAATGAGCGTCACCCCGATCCCGGCGCCCACCATCTGCACCAGCGTCGACAGGGAGCTTGCATCGAACCCCTCGCGCGGCCGGATCTGCGGCATCTCGCAAAAGGACAGGGCCTGATCGCGAAAACAATGCCCCTCCTCGAGCAACAAGAGCCGCATCTCGCGCAGCCGCTCCGCGCTCGGCACCGGCAGGTTCTCCTGCGCACGCGGCCTGACGAGAACGAAAGCCTCGTCGAAAAGCGCCTCCTCGTGCAGGTTCGGCTCCGAGACGGGCAGAGCAACGATCGCCGCGTCGATACGGGCTTCGTCAAGCTCTTGCAGCAGGTTGGACGTGAGCGTTTCGCGCAAGTGCACCTCAAGCCCCGGATAGCGCTCGCCCAGCGCCCCGATCAGCCGCGGCAAAAGGTAGGGCGCAATTGTCGGGATCACGCCAAGGCGCAGGCGCCCGAAGACGCGCTCCTGCGCTTTTCGGGCCAGATCGCCGAGCGCCTCGGTCCGGTTCAGGATCTCCCGCGCCTGCTCCGCGAAAACCTCGCCAAAGCCCGTGAGCCGGACCTGCCGCGCGCCGCGCTCGAATAGCTTGAGGCCGAGTTCGGCTTCGAGCTCCTTGATCTGCATAGACAGCGCGGGCTGCGAGACAGCGCAGATATCCGCCGCGCGCCCGAAATGTCCCTGCCTGGCGAGGGCCGTGACATAGCGAAGCTGCTTGAGGGTGATGTTTGTCATAACTTTTTCTTATCAGACATATCAGAAAATGCAACTTTTTACTATCGCAAGCGCCTGTTAGAATGATTCCAGGAAACGCCGGATTCGCCGCCGGGCCATGCGCCTGCGGCGAATCCGAGAGCACCAAAGCGAACACTAGGGAGTTACAAATGGACGGCAACGCAATGGGCAAATGCCCTGTCATTCACAACGCGGCGACGATGAACGCCCGCGCGAACCGCGACTGGTGGCCCAACCAGCTCAACCTGAAGATCCTGCACCAGCACACACCGGTCTCGAACCCGCTGGGCGAGGACTTCGACTATGCCGAAGCCTTCAAGGCGCTGGATCTCGACGCCGTCAAGGCCGACCTGACCGCCCTGATGACAGAAAGCCAGGACTGGTGGCCAGCAGACTACGGCCACTACGGCGGCTTCATGATCCGCATGGCCTGGCACGCTGCGGGCACATACCGCACGGCCGACGGACGCGGCGGCGCGTCGACAGGCAACCAGCGCTTCGCCCCGCTCAACTCCTGGCCCGACAACGGCAACCTCGACAAGGCCCGCCGTCTGCTCTGGCCGATCAAGCAGAAATATGGCAACGCGCTCAGCTGGGCCGATCTTTTCGTCCTCGCAGGCAACGTCGCGCTCGACTCCATGGGCTTCAAGACCTTCGGCTTCGGCGGCGGGCGCGAAGACATCTGGGCCCCCGAGGAAGACATCTACTGGGGCGCCGAGGACGAGTGGCTGGCAACGACGGACCATGAACAGAGCCGCTATTCGGGCGATCGCGATCTCGAGAACCCTCTCGCCGCCGTGCAGATGGGCCTCATCTACGTCAACCCCGAAGGCCCCGACGGGAACCCCGACATCGAAGCCTCGGGCCGCGACGTGCGTGAAACCTTCGCGCGGATGGCGATGAACGACGAGGAAACCGTTGCGCTGACCGCCGGCGGCCACACCTTCGGCAAGACGCACGGCGCTGGCGATGCGGCCCATGTCGGCCCCGAGCCGGAAGCGGCCCCGATGGAAGAGATGGGCTTCGGCTGGATCTCCTCTTATGGCAGCGGCAAGGGCCGCGACGCGATCACCTCGGGCATCGAAGGGGCCTGGACCCCGAACCCGACTCAATGGGACATGAGTTATTTCGACGTGCTTTTCGGCTACGAATGGGAACTCACCAAGTCACCCGCCGGGGCGCACCAGTGGACCCCGAAAGATCTCAAGCCCGAGGATCACGCGCCGGACCCGGAATCCGGCGAGCGAAACCAGAAGATCATCATGACCACCGCCGACATGGCGATGCGCTATGACCCGATCTACGGCCCGATCTCCAAGCGCTTCCACGAGAACCCCGACGAGTTCGCGGATGCCTTCGCGCGCGCCTGGTTCAAGCTCACGCACCGCGACATGGGCCCCAAGGCCTGCTACCTCGGCAAGGACGTCCCCGAAGAAGACCTGATCTGGCAGGATCCGATCCCCGCCTGCGATCATCCGCTGGTCGGCGAATCGGACGTGGCGGACCTCAAGGGCAAGATCCTCGGCACGGGCCTGTCCGTCTCCGAGCTGGTCAAGGCGGCCTGGGCATCGGCGAGCACCTTCCGCGGCTCCGACCGCCGCGGCGGCGCCAATGGCGCGCGCGTGCGCCTGGCCCCGCAGAACGGCTGGGCCGCGAACGACCCCGAGGAACTCGCCAAGGTCATCTCGGCCCTCGAAGGCGTGCAGGCGGACTTCAATGCCTCGGCTTCCGGCGGCAAGCAGGTTTCGCTCGCGGACCTCATCGTCCTCGGCGGTGTCGCAGCCATCGAGAAGGCGGCGAAGGATGCGGGCCATGACGTGAGCATGCCCTTCACACCGGGCCGCATGGACGCGAGCGAGGAGCAGACCGAGGCCGAAGGCTTCGAGCCGATGGAGCCCAAGGCGGACGGTTTCCGCAACTACCTCGAGCGCGACTTCACCGTCTCGCCCGAGGCGCTGCTTGTCGACCGTGCCCAGCTCCTCGGCCTCAGCGCGCCGGAAATGACCGTCCTCGTCGGCGGCATGCGCGCCCTCGGTGCCAACGCGGGCGGTTCGTCGCATGGCGTCTTCACGGCCAGGCCCGGCACGCTCAGCAACGACTTCTTCAAGACGATCGTCGATATGGGCCTTGCGTGGAAACCTGCTGGCGAGGAAGGCCTCTACGAGGCGACAGACCGCGCCAGCGGCGAGACGAAATGGACCGGCACACGCGTCGATCTCGTCTTCGGGTCCAACTCGCAGCTCCGCGCGATCTCGGAAGTCTATGCACAGGACGATGCAGAGGCGAAATTCCTCTCCGACTTCGCCGCCGCCTGGACCAAGGTGATGATGGCCGACCGCTTCGAGCTGGCCTGATCGCAGCAAACACGACTGAAAGGCGCGGCCTTCGGGCCGCGCCTTTTTTCTGTCCGGGGATCGCGCCCCGCAAGCCGGTCAGCCCGCGCACTGCCAGCCCTTCTTCTTGCTAAAAATATCCTCCCCGAAGGGCCGCTCAGCCACAGGCCCCGCCCACTGGATAGGAATGATGCATTCAGCCCCCGCCGCGTGGCGGATGGGGGTGGGCGGGCGGGCCATCCGCCACGCGGCGGCCCCCGGCCTGCAAGGGAGCGCACGCAGCATTCACTTGCCAGAACGTTAACGCGGAAGGCCGACAACCGGTGCACAGGGGGTGCACACGCGGTGCACGGATGTCACCCCCGCTTTGCGCGCCATCAGCCCGTTAACCTCACCGCGCGCAGCCCCGGCTCATGCAGGCTCGATGAGCGTCAGTTCGACCGGCGCAAGCCCGTCGATCTCCCCCCTGAGATGGTCCCCGGCGACCACCGGGCCGACGCCCGCAGGCGTGCCGGTCATGATCAGATCACCCGGCGCCAGGTGGTAGTAATGCGACAAGTGCGCAACGATTTCCGGGCAGCTCCAGACCATCTCTCCCAGCCGCGCCCGCTGGCGCGTCTCACCGTTCACCATCAGGATAATCTCTTTTTCTTCAATGGGTTCGAAGCCTTGCGCCGGGGTCAGCCCACCGAGAACCGCCGAGCCCTCCACGTCCTTGCCGAGCGACCAGGGGCGGCGGTTGTCCTTGCCGTCCTGCTGGCGGTCACGGCGCGTCATGTCGAGCGCGACACCGTAGCCATGGATCGCCGCAGCGGCCTCTTTCAGCCCCGCGCGAAAGACCGGCGCGCCGAGCGTTAAGGCCAGCTCAACCTCGTGGTGATAATTTTCCGTCCCGGGCGGATAGGGCCGCGTTTCGCCCCCATGCACCGCATGCGCCACCTGCTTGGTGAAATACCACGGTGCCTCCCGGTCCACCTCGTTGCCCATCTCGGCGGCGTGGGCCGCATAGTTGCGCCCGACGCAAAAGATCCGCGCCAGCGGGTAACGGGCTGTCTCACCGATCACTTCGAGTGAA
>JAWLEL010000228.1:0-4748 GCA_041686165.1 Lentibacter sp. | reverse complement strand
CTGTGAAGGATATTGGCGAGATCACCGCTCTTGACGGCTTGCCAGAGCGCATCCGTCTCGCCCGCCGGCAGCACAGCCTCACCTTTCAACATCAGCTTTGCAAAGCGGGCCTCATGAGACATCGGCGCGCGCAGATCGTGGCCAAACTCAGCGCCGACGCCGCACACCACGCAGGCCTCCTCTGCCACAGACTCATCGGCGATCACCTCCACGCGGGCCATCAGCGCCTCCGTGCCCGCCCGCAGCGGAAAGGCGGCTTTCAGGGTTGCGTCCGTGATCCTCTCGCCTTGCATCAAAAGCGCGGCCAGCAGCTTGTAGGAGAACTTCGCCTCAAGCGCATCGCGTGGCGCGGGCTTGTTGCACACGCTCATCCAGCGCGGATGGGTCCGCACCTGCATGCGCTCCGGTGCGCCCTCCGCCGCAATGAGCGCGCTCGCGGCCTCGATCATCGCATGGGTGCCGTGGCAACAGGGGTAGAACTTCTGCGAGACGCTCTCGAAAAGCCATGTCTCCCCGATCCCGTCGAAAGCCCGCATGTCCGCGACCCCGTGATGCATCCGCGCGTAATGCTCCAGCGCATCCTCCGCCCCGACGAGCCCTGCCTCGGCCATCAGCGCCGCCTCGACACCGTTCGCCGCCGCCATCCCCGCATTCACCGGTTTCATCGCCGTGCCGAACTGCGCCTTGAGTCCGGCCGCAAAGCCCGCCGCGTTGCTCAGGGCACCGCGCATGTCGCCTAGCTCGATGACAGCCCCCGCCGCGACGGCCGCGCCGAGCGCGCCAGCCGTTGCCGTCTGGTGAAACCCTGTCTGGTAGTGCTCCCGCCCAAGCCAGACTCCCGTCCGAGTCGCCGCCTCCGCGCCCATCAGGGCCGCATGCAGAAAGCGCTCAAAGCCCGCTCCGCGCGCCTCGGCCATCGCGAGGGCCGCAGGAAAGACGACCGTGCTCACATGGCCGATATGGGCGAAATGCGTATCATCGTAATCAAGCGCATGGCTGACTGTGCCGTTGGCCAGCGCCGCGTTGCGCGGCGAGGTGCTGCCGCCGAAGAAAAGCGAGGCCGGGCCTTCGCCTTTCGCATACTCGAGTGCCCCCCGCGCAACATCGTCCTGCCGCGCCGCGCGCCCCACGATCAACCAGTCAAGAAGGCAAAGCCGCATCACATCCAGCATGCCTGGCGGCGGCGCGCTCGCGCAGACCTTCGCAAGCTGCCCCGCAACGCTCATCCGTACAGCGCCTCGGCGCGTTTCTCGAAGGCTTTCACGATGCGCTGCATCGCCTCGTAGAAGAATAGCCCCCCCGCCTTTTGCAGAATGATGTTCCTGAACTCGAAATCCACATCGAAATAGACTTCGCAGCCCCCCTCGGCTTCCGAGAAGTGCCAGTTGGAGATCATGTACTTGAAGGGGCCGTCGAGATACTCGGTTCGGATATGGCCCTTGCTGCGGTAAAGCTCCACGCGGCTTCCGAAGCGCTCGCGGAAGACCTGAAAGCCGATCACGAGATCGGCCAGCATCTCCTCTCCGCCGTCCACGGGCGTGACCTTGCGCACCCGCGCAGCCGAACACCACGGAAGGAACTCCGGATACCTGCCCACATCGGCGACAAGGTCGAACATCTGCCCGGGCTCATAGGGGAGAAACCGGCTCTCTTCATGTTTGGGCATAAGGCCTCTTATTGGCTTTCGCTGCGCGCAACCATTTCGTATGCTGACGCGGCAAAATCAAGGGGGAAGCATGCCCGACCGCCCATATGTGATCGACGAGCTCATCTCGGCAAAGGCCATCGCGGCCCGCATCGAGGAGCTCTCAGGCGCCATCAAGGAAGAATTCGCGGGAACCGAAAAGCTCGTGGTCGTTGGCCTTCTGCGCGGCTCCTTCGTCTTTATCGCCGATCTTGTGCGCGAGCTCGACCTGCCTGTCGAGGTCGATTTTCTCGAGGCCTCCTCTTACGGCGACAGCATGGAATCGAGCCGAGAAGTGCGCATTCTCAAAGACCTGCGCGGACAGATCGAAGGGCGCGATGTGCTGGTCGTCGAGGACATCGTCGATACCGGCTACACGCTCGATCACGTGCTGCACCTGCTCGAGAGCCGCAATCCGCGCAAACTGCGCACCATCGCACTGCTCGACAAGCCCACGCGCCGCGAGACGGGTGTCAAGGCCGACTGGACCGGCTTCGAGATTCCGGACGAGTTCGTCGTCGGCTACGGGATCGATTTCGCCCAACGCAACCGCAACCTTCCGTTCATTGGCTGCGTGCGCTTTCCCGAGACTGTCTGACACCGGCGATCAGGTCTGAGCGCGCCAACAGGAAACTGGCAAGCGTCTTGCGCATCTTTCCCAGGCGCGGCGTGTCGCGCAGATCCCCGTGTGTCACCACCCAGAGCGGGACGGACATTGCCGGAAACCCGGCCTCGACACGTTCGAGGCCAGGCGCCGGATCGCCCACGAAACACGGCAGGATTGTCCGGCCACGGCCGCGCTCGGCCAGATCACGCAAAACGACGAAACTGTCGGCGCGCGCGCTCACTTCGGATTGGGGCACGTTCTCCTGCATCCAGCGCCCGGGCCGTGAGCGCATAAGCGGCCCTCCGAGACCGAGCCAAGGCAGGCCATCATCGCACCCCTTCGCCGCATAGACGGCGAAGCCGAGCCAGCCGGCCGCTTCGCCCACAAGCTCCTCGGGCAGTTTTGCGGCCGGGCGCACGGCGATATCGGCCTCGAGCCGCGCCAGGTCCAGATGGGCGTTCGAGCACAGGATGTCGAGCTGCCCGTCCAGCCCCTTGCCTTGCAAATAATCGAAGAAATCCGGCAGGATGAGCTGGCAGATCGAGTCCGTCGAGCAGATGCGCAGCGCGCCTGTAAGGGCCATATCGCCGCCGCGCATCGTCTGGCTGACGGCCTTCAGCGCCTGCTGAGCCTCGCGCGCCGCCTCGATCGTCGCCGCCATCTCGGGGCGCACCACGTAGCCATGGCTCTTGCGTTCGAAGACTTCCGCACCATGCCGCGCCTCGAACTGGCCGATCCGCCGGAGCACCGTGGCATGGTTCACCCCGATGAGCCGTGCCGCTCCGCTGACCGTCCCGGCCTCCACGACGGCAAGCACAAAGCGCAGATCGTCCCAGTTTTCCTTATCCATGCATGTCGACCCAGCGGTTTGTCAAAACGAACACATCGTTGTGCAAAATTCGTATACCGTTATGCACTCAAGCGGAATTCACATTAACTTTAGCACAGATATCGTAGGAGTGGATTGTATACCTCAAAGGAGCTTACCCATGAAATCTCTCGGAATTCTTTTCTCCGGCCTCGCTTTCGCCGCCGTGCTCGGCACCGTCGCCTCGGGCGATGACCATGCCGATCCGGCCATCATGAAGGCCGTTGAAGCACGCCAGGCGCAGATGCAGCTCTACGCTTTCAATCTTGGTCAGCTCGGCGCGATGGCCAAGGGCGAAGTGGATTATGATGCCGGAGCGGCAAGCGCCGCAGCCGGTAACCTTGCCAAGCTCAGCAGCCTTGACGGGCGCGCCATCTGGGTGCCTGGCAGCGATGACGCCTCGCTCGGCGAAGATGTGACAGAGGCGCTTCCGGCGATCTGGGAGGACGGCTCCGAAGTGGGCGAGAAGGCCATGGCGCTTGCCTCCGCCGCCTCAGAGCTTGAGGCCGTGGCCGGGGACGGGCTCGATCCGTTGCGCGGCGCGATCGGCGCTGTCGGCAAGTCTTGCGGCGGCTGCCACGAGGACTACCGCCGCTCCGACGATTGATAAGCTGTTTGAGCGTGTTAGGCTGAACAGGAGCGCCCCGGGTAGTCCCTTGGGCGCTCGACCACTTTGAGGGAGGCCCGCAATGCATCGCTTTGTACTGTTTGTCATAGGACTCGCTGTCATCGGTTTCGGGATGTTCTGGGCATTCAGCGCACCCGAGCGTCTGCCGGCGGGCGCCCTTGACGGAATCACTGCGGACGCGGACCTGGGCGAACAGGTGTTCTATGCCGCTGGCTGCGCCTCCTGCCACGCAGCGCCCGACGCGGAAGGCGAGGAAAAGCGCATCCTCGCAGGCGGTATGCGCTTCCCCTCTCCCTTCGGCACCTTCATCGCGCCCAACATTTCGCCCGACGAGACCCACGGGATCGGCAACTGGACCGTGAAAGACCTGGCCGATGCCATGATCCACGGCACCTCGCCGGAGGGCGCGCATTACTATCCCGCCTTCCCTTATGGCTCCTACGGGCGGCTCGCCACGCATCCCGAGGGGCTGGAGGAGATTGCCCACCTGCACGCCTTCCTGCAAACGCTGCCGCCCAGCGATACCCCGAACGCGGAGCACGAGGTCGGCTTTCCGTTCAACATCCGCCGTGGCCTCGGGCTCTGGAAATTCGCCTTTCTCGATGACAGCTGGGTCGCCGACGTGCCGGAAGGCGACCCGCAGCTTCAGCGCGGGCGCCATCTTGTCGAGGCGCTCGGGCATTGCGGCGAGTGCCATACGCCGCGCAACGCGGTTGGCGCGCCTGTAAACGAACAGTGGCTCGCGGGCGCTGCGAACCCCTCCGGCGAAGGCCGCATCCCCGCGATCCACGATCTCGACTGGAGCGAAGGCGACATCGCCTACTATCTCGAAACCGGCTTCACCCCTGATTTTGACAGCGCCGGCGGACACATGGCCGCGGTGATCGAGAACACCAGCAAACTTCCCGAGGCCGACCGCACGGCAATCGCGGCCTACATCAAGGACGTCTCAACACGGTGA
>JAWLEL010000227.1:0-4763 GCA_041686165.1 Lentibacter sp. | reverse complement strand
CAGAGCGGGGGCGGTCACCATCTCGGTATAAAGTAGAGCATGGCGACTTAACTGACGATGGAGGTACCGACAATGACGGTCGGTCCAATCCATCATCGGTGCCACAGAAAGCCGTGAAGCACCCCAAGCCTTTGTATTATCAATACAATTCATAACCAGACGGTCTGCCCGATATCATCGGAATCACTGGATTTCACCGGATTATGCCGGGTTTCTCCGGGTTTCGCGAGCGGAGTTGCTACGGCGTAGCAACTTGGGCGGCAACCTTCCTGCGCGATCGAGAGGGCCTCCGACACTTTCGCAGCACCTCGATTTCCGGGTTCTTGAACCCGGACCCACCTTCCGCCTGCGATCAACAAAGGAAGCCAAAAAGTGTCCGCCAACATCATCACCTTTCCCGGTCCTCATACCGTCAAATGCCCTGCAACTTCAGCCAAGGGTATTAAGCCCAATGCCCTCGCTTCGGTAGGCGACAATCCACTTCCCGACAGCAGCTCCCAAGCGCTGACGGACCGCCGCCGCAAGAACGATGGCACATCTCGCAGTGTCGAGCCAAACATTCAAGAGATCCCCGGCGAGAATGGCAAGCTCTCCTACCGCGTCCAGATCCGAAAGTCCGTCTCCGGTACGAGCATAAGCTTCACCAAGACCTTCTCCAAGCTCGCCATGGCAAGGAAATGGAAAAAGCGAAAACTTGCTGAGATTGAAATCGATGGCGTCGAAACGGTCGCGAGAAATGGAGATACGGTCGCTGATGTGATCGCTGCTCGCCTGGCAACTCACAAGAACCTGGGTCGTTCAGCGAAGCAGCAACTCGGCTGGGTGAAAAAAAGCGAGTTCGGCAAGAAAAAACTGGCCGACTTGTCACTGGAATGTCTGACCGACCTGGCGGATGAAATGCTTGCAGAAGAGCGGCAACCCCAAACTGTAGCAGGATATCTCACGATTCTCGTGAACACTCTCTACTGGGCCTCAAGGCGCGATTTCTCCGTGCCTATTGCAGCCATGAGAGAGGCTATGGAACACATGTGGGAAGATGAGATACTCGCTCGCTCTGAGGAGCGAGATCGCCGGCCCTCGATCGATGAACTGAACAGGATTCTCAACGCGGTGGCCGATAATAAGCGGCAGAAACTCCCGCTCATAAAAATTATCGTATTCGCAATCTTCAGCTGCCGGCGCTTGGGAGAAATCTGCCGTCTTCGCTGGGAAGATCTGCGCGTTGATAATAAGAAAATCCTCGTCCGCGACATGAAGCATCCCAAAAAGAAGAAAGGCAATGATGTCTGGTGCGACCTGACCGACGAAGCGCTGGCAATAATCCTCACGATGCCCCGAGATGGTGAATTCATCTTTCCATACAATGCTACATCGGTCGGGCCTGCATGGCGTCGCCATCGCGACCGGCTTAAGATCAAGGGGCTCCGGTTCCACGACCTTCGGCATGAAGGCATCACCAGGCTCTTCGAAATGGGAAAACCGGCAGCCTTTGTTGCCAAGCACTCGGGCCACAAGAATGGTGGATGCCTGTTTCGCTATGAACATGTCGATCAGGAAGGTGACAGGTTCGCAGGATGGTCTTGGACACTGCGGGCAACTGGTCAGCATGCTTTCGACAATATGGAAGAATAAAGATTTTGTCGTTTTTCATCTAAATAGGATGAACCCACTTCCTGAGCGTCCAGAAAATGGAGGCTCAAATGGATACCTTGGAACTACTCATGAAACACTACGACTTCCGGCCCTTCATACCGCTTGAGGAGGCCGGGAGCCTCTGGGGGCATACGGAGAAGACCATGAAGGAGAAAATCGACGCCGGCGACATTCGCCTGCCCTACTTCACTTCCGACGGAAAGCAGAAATCCATCAAGCTTGTTCGCGTTGAAACTATCGCCAAGATTCTCGACCAACAGGCAATTGCAGCAGAGCGGGAGTTCGAGAAACTTTGGAGCTGATCGCCGCATCCTTCTCGATCTCGATGAACGTCCCGTTGGCCGTGAGGCGCCGCGCCACCTCCGATACACTGGTCAGGCTTCATCGCAAGGCTGCTATCCCGGCCATTGAGGTATATTGTGGCGCAAGCACGGTGTGACGCCAGCGGACTCGACCTTTCATGGCGACCGGGTGGACGCGCTTTCGGGCGCCCTCATGAAATATGATCGACCCTGTCTTCGCTTGGCGTCCTGGTCGGCAAATCCGCGCATGCATGGCCGGCTGAGCATCGCACGGACGTGTCCTGCGATCTCGTGTGGCAGGTCTCCATGTTCTGAGCCACGACGCCCCTCCGTTTCGCCTCGGGGGAAAGATTCCGCACTTCGCCGCAAAAAACTCTTTCAGATCGTTTCCGCCGGATGATCGATCGACCGATGTCCTGATCACCTCAGCAAAAATGGAGATCAGGCATGCTTGCCCGCATCAAGTCCCTCATCGGCAGGACCGGCGCGATGACGTCGACGCCGAACTTTTCAATCCCGTCGAGCGAGACGGCCCCCAAGACCCAGGAGCCGACACCGCTGCCGCATGCGGAACCGCCGAGCGCCGGCTTCCCGCTCGAGTGCCTGACCCCGAGGCTCCGCAGCGCCGCGCAGGCGATCATGCGGAAAACCCAGGGTCCAGCCGCGATTGCCGCGCAGTCGGTGCTCTCCGTGACATCCCTGGCAGGGGCCAGTCGCGTGAAGGTGCAGACATTGGGGTCGCCGGCAAACGCGACCGCGGCCTTCGTGACCATCGCGCTCTCCGGAGAACGCAAGAGCGCCGCGGACAGAATCGCGAGAACCGGCATCGACCGCGTGGTCATGCGCCTCAGGGAGGAGCACAAGATCGCCATGGCAAACCACAAGACTGCGCTCTCGGGCATCGGACGCGGGGAGGAACGGCCGCAAGAGCCCGTCTGCCCAGGTTTCCTCGTGACCGAACCGACAGTCGAGGGCGCATTCAAAGCCATCGCGACCGGATGCGGGTTTCTCGGCTGGTTCACGGACGAGGCGGGCAGCTTCTGGGGTGGCTATTCGATGTCGAAGGACCAGCGTGCCAAGACAAGTGGCATCATCTCGAATTTCTGGGATGGGATCTTTTTCTTCCGGCCCCGGGGCAGCCAGGACGGGGACGGTTACGTGCCGCCCACGGCCACGACGATCAATCTCATGTTTCAACCGACTCTCATCCGCGACACCTACGGCGATGAATTCCTCACCGGCCAGGGCCTGCTCGCGCGGATGCTCCCGTGCTGGCCGGAGAGCAACATGGGGAAACGGAAATACCGGCGCCCCAGCGAGGAGGACGAAGCGGCCGCCGCGCGTTTCCACGACGAAATCGAAGCTGCCTTGACCGAAACTTTGGAGGACCCGACCGAGCGGTTTCTGACCCTGTCAGAGGATGCGTTGTCCATCTGCATCGAATTTCATGACAAGATCGAAGAGGAGCTTTGCCGCGGCGGATGGGCCGCGGACATCTCGGGTTTCGCGGCCAAGGGGCCGGAACATGCATGCCGGATCGCGGCGATCATGTCGATCTTTGAGGACCGGGACGCCAACGCGATTTCCGGCGAGGTCATGGACGCCGCCTGCAAGATGGTCAAATATTATCTCGCCCAGTACAAGTACCTGTGCATCGCCGCGACCAACGAGACCGACGTCGCAAACGCCCAGAGACTGCTCGACTGGCTTCGCAAGAACCTGGCGCCCGGTGAAGGCTTCGCGACTGAGCGAATCCTGCAATTCGGGCCGGTTCATGCCCGGCGCGCGAAGGCGCTGGACCGGATGCTGGCAATCCTGAAGAAATATGGCTGGGTCAATGAGCTTCCACCCGGCACGAAGATCGACGGGAAGAAACGGCGCAAAGCTTACAGACTCAGCCCGAAGGCATGATCCCGAACGGGTGGTCGACGCATTTGCGGCGGCCACCGGAGTCCTCCCGTCACATGGTGTCCAGGCTCACCTTTCAGCCTTTCGACGGCGCTGTCGCATATCGAGCCGCCCAAGGCGGACCGTAGGTTCCGGGCAAAGTGCTGGTGCGTATCGAGGTAGTCTTGGATCATCCGTTCCCTGTCCAACAGCTTTCAGACGGCGCGGCTGCGGGCCTGCGCGACTTCGGCACCGTCCCAAGCTTCGAGAACCGTGGGATGATCGAGACCATCCCTACTCAACCAGCACGATTAGCATGGGACGATCGGCACCATGTGCCATGTGCTCCAGGTTTCGCCGGCGCATTTCCTGGTCGTCTCAAAATGGTTTCGCGCGTCTGGCTATTCGCGATAGACAGAAAAATTTGCGGGGTTTCCCGCCGGTTGAACTTCAACTGGTGCAAGCTTCGGTGCCGGAAAATTCCGGACCATGTGCAGCAGGGCCAGAGTTGGAACTCTCCCAATCCTGTCAAAGACGGGCTCTCTCGTGATTGCCCGTTTACAAAATGCTACTTTTTGTCGCACCATGAGCAGGCACTGAGCATGAACGCGCTGCGCGGACGAGGTCGAATTTCGAACGATCATGCACTCCAGGGAGGATAACACGATGCCGAAGGATGAAAGGTTTCCCGCGTCCCGATACGGACCGGCGGAACGTCACATGGCCGAAAGCCTGGTCGAGATCGAACGCAAGATGCTTGCAGGGCAAACACGCGAGGCCGAGTGCGACTGCAAGGAGGGCATGTTCAACGGTCTGACCCGCCGCAACATTCTCGCCGGAGGTCTCGCCCTGGGCGGGTCTGCCTTTGCGGCCGGTCAGGCAGCGGCCGATGCCCCGCCGGGCGCGTTCGAGTACCGCGTG
>JAWLEL010000226.1:0-4765 GCA_041686165.1 Lentibacter sp. | reverse complement strand
GGGCGTTGCCCCCTCGCGCTCCCCCAAGCGCGTCGCCGCAGGCGACCGCGAGGCTGGCAGCGTGCCGCGAAGCGGCGCGCGAGAGGTTGGATATTTTCGGCAAGAAGAAGGGTCAGGACCGTCTGGTTTCGTAGCCTTGCCCGCGCCTTGCCTTTGCCTGATGTTCTCGGTTGATGCCGTGATGCGTCAGGACAGGTGATCGACCACTTCCAGGTGTTGCGCGAGCGTGTCGACCTCGCCCAGCCAGCTTTCGACCAGCGCAGGGTCATGCGGGGCGGGATGCACGCCCGCGCCGATCCGGCGGGTCATGATCGCCTCGACGCCGAGCGAGACGGGGATCGAGACAAGCCGCGCCATGGCGGTGCCGCGGGCGTCGCCCCAGGCGTCCATCACGTAGGTCTTGTGCCAGACGGGTTCGCCTTCCTTGCGTGCTTCCAGCGCGACGCAGAGCACGACGCGGTCGGCCTCGCCCTCGGCATAGGCGTTTTCCTCCCAGAACTTGTCCGACATGTCCTTGAGCCGCGCCTCGCCTTCGGGGCCTTCGAGGGTTTCGATCTCGGCGAAGACATCGGCCCAGGCCTCGCTCCAGCCGTTGAGCCGCAGCGTGCCGCGCACGAATTGCTTGATCCGGCCTGCATCCTCCAGCCGGTAATCGGCGATGAAAGGCAGGCTGTCGCGGTTGGGGTAGACTTCGAAGGTCTCGGGGGCAGGCAGGGGCGCCTCGTAGGAGCTGATCGCGTCCCAGGGGCGGGCGACTTCCAGCTCGGTGAAGTTCTTGATCGAGCGGGAGGGCGAGCGCAGCGCCTTCAGAACGCCCAAGGGGGACCAGCTGAACTTGTAGCGGAAGGGATTCGGCTCTTTCGGGATGCCGCCGCAATAGGAGATGAAGCTCAGATCATTGCTTGCGTCATAGGCCGTCGAGGCCTTGTAATCGGCCACGAGGGCATGGGCCATCAGGTGGTCGATGCCGGGATCGAGGCCGATCTCGTTGAGGCTGACCAGCCCCGCTTCGCGAAAGCGCGAATCGAGTGCGCGCATCTCGGGCGCGATGTAGCTGGAGGAGACGAAATGCGCGCCCTGGCCCAGGCACATCTCGGCCAGCGGAACATGCCAATCGCCCGGCAGCATGGAGACCACGATGTCGCCTTTCTGCGTGGCTGCGCGAATCGTCTCCATCTCGAAGGCGCGGATGTCCTTCGCGATGTCGCCCACGGCGTCCTTCGCCTTTTCGGGCGTGCGGTTCCAGACCGTCACGTCATGGCCTGCCTCGATCAGCCTGCGAAGGCCGGGAAGGGCGGAAAGACCCGTGCCGCACCAATGAATCGTCATGTCAAACCTCTTTGATATGTGTGTCGAACTCGGCCTTCGCGCGGCCCCATACGCCGCTCTCCAGACTGCCGAGCGCCAGCAGCGATGGCAAGAGCTGCGCGGCGAAATCTTCCGAGGCCTCCAGCGGGAGCATCGAAGGCAGGTTGTCGATCGCCATCACGTCGAGCGGCGGCGCATCGGCCACGCGCAGGGCGGGGGCCTCCCAGGTGGTGGCTTCCGAGTAGATCGGGATCGGGTTGTAATCGCTGTCGGGATCGCAGGCGACATCGCCGATGGCCGTGAGCTTGCGCTCGGCCCCGAGCGCCTCGGCGGGAACGAAGCTGGGCGTGCCGGGGCGCGCAAGAATGCAGTTTATGAAAAGGTCGTGCTCCAGGATTTCCGGAAAAGGGCCGCCATGGGCCGTCTCTTCCATGTCCCAGCGGGTCACGGCGCAGCCCATTTCCTCGAGCAGGTCCGACGCCCCCGTGCCGACGCGCCCGAGCGCGCCGATCACGATGGACGAGGGGCGCGCGTCCGGCAGTTCGCGGGCCAGTTCGGCGACGAGCGCGTGCCTGTCCTTGTAAGCGCCGACAGGGGGGCAAAGCGCCCCGCGCTGCTGTGCGCCCCAGGCCTTGAGCGTGACGGCCGCGCCCGCGAAACCGGCCCAGTAGCCGAAGGCCGCCACGCGCCGCCCGCTTTCGTCGACGAGATATTCGAGATCGTAAAGCGCCCCGCCCCCGGCCCTGAACCGCTCCAGCAGGGCCTTGCCGGAGAACTGCCCCTTGAAGGCATGGCCGAACATGATGTGACGGTGGGGCAGGGGCGTTCCGTCCTCGGGCAGCTCCTTGAGCCCGAAGATGATCGCATCGCGCGGGGCCTCGGGCCAGCTGTGCTCGGGGGCGATCTCGGCGCCTGCCGCGACATAGCCCTCAAGCGGGATCGCGCGCTGGGCGCTTTCCTCGACGGTGAGCCGGAAGCCTGCGTCGATCAGCGCCTTCGCGCCCGTGGGCGTGAGCCCCGTGCGCTCTTCGTGGGGGCGCGATTCGGCGCGCAGCCAGATGTGGGTCATGAGGGCCTCCGTCAGACGAAAGTGCGGGCGTGCTCGCGCCCGGGAATGTCGAGATGCGGCGTCGCGTTGAAGCTGCCGAGGTAGAGCTGGTCATGCACGTATTCGAGCCGGTGCACCGAGGAATTCATGACCTGCAGCATGATCTTGGCCATGCCATCGTCGCTGAGATGCAGGACGTGGCGCAGGATCGTGCCGATGACGCCGCCGGAGGTGACGATCAGGATGCGGCCATGCCCCTTGCAGACCTCCTCGATCAGCCCGGTGGTGCGCGCCTGGAAATCCGAGAAGCGCTCCGGCACGCCTTCGACACGGTCTTCGGCCCAGTAGCGGATCATCTGCGGCAGATGCGCGGCGAAGGCTGTCGGGTCCGCGGGCGGGGCGATGCCGTGCTCGGCTTCGAGCGCGGCGGCCATGGCCCAGTATTGCAGCTCGTCGAGGCGCGTGTCCTCATCGCCCCCGGCAAAGCCCATCTCGGCGGCGGTGTCCCTTTGGCGCCGGAGCGTGCCGGTCATCACGCGGTCGAAATGCGGATTGGTGCCTTGCTTGTGCTCGCCGAGCCAGGCCGCCTGCTGGCGGCCCAGATCGGAGAGGTTGTCATAGCTCGCCTCGTCGGTGGCATGGCTGTTGGCCTGCCCGTGCCGCACCAGAATCAGTTCCGCCATTCGTGTTCGCCTCGTTGTTTCGCCGGCAACCTAGCGGGGGGCGCGGGGAGGTTAAAGGGGGATGCGGCGGGAGGGGCGGTTTGGATTGCTTTTGCAGTGGAGGTCAGCTTTGAGCCCAAGACAGACATGATTGCCCCACTTTGATCCAAGCCGTAGTGTAGGGCGTGGAACTGTGCTAATGGGCACCACTTATGAGGGAAGTCATGAGCTTGGCATGTTTAACTATTTGCTGAAATCCGCTGTTAAATCGGCAATTCGCGCCGCCGAGCAGAGCTACAACACACCGGAGCGAAAAGGTGCCAGAGGCGAGCGCCGGGTTCACAATGCGCTGTCGTCGGTTCTCGATGAGAACGAGTATCGGATTTTGTCAGATTTGATCCTGCCGGTCGCAGGCAGCACGACCCAACTTGATCATCTTGTGCTTTCGCGTTTTGGGATCTTCGTGATCGAAACCAAAAACATGTCTGGTTGGATTTTTGGTAGTGCCGACCAACAGAAATGGACCCAAGTTCAGAAAGGCGGCAAACGCCGCAGCTTCCAAAATCCGCTACGGCAGAACCATGCTCACGTCAAAGCCGTCGAGAGTATCTTAGGAGTCGATCTTAAGATGCTACACAACTTTGTTGTATTCACAGGCAGCGCCGAACCGAAAACCGACATGCCAGAAAACGTTGCCTGGGGGCTGCGCGACCTTGGCAAGCTGATCGCAGTGCGACGACAGATCGTCTTCTCGGGCTCGCAGTTGAATGCTTTTGTCGAAAAGCTGCAAGGTCAGGCATTGGAGAACAACAGGGCTGTTCGCAGACAGCACCTGCAAAACCTTGAGAAGAAAGCAACGGCGAAAACCATTGCACAATCTTCTGTGCCCTCAGACGCCGTGAGTCAAACCTCTTGCCCGAAATGTGGAGGCGAAATGGTAAAACGCGCAAATCGAAAGACGGGTGATCCATTTTGGGGATGTGTGAAGTTTCCGAAGTGTCGGGGCACACGTAAAGTGGCTTGATTTCAATGAGATTGCTTTTGCTGATATCCAAAAGGCGGAGGGTTGCTACGTGACGAGGCGCTTTCTGACCGTCACAGTGGATTGGAGATGTGATGCTGAACAATATTGGGCTTCCCGGCCTGCTGCTTTTGATACTCATTTTGGCAGTGTTCGTCGCCGCGTTGGTCAGACCTCGTAGCCCGGAAACGCCGCGTGGCTCCGTAGTATGGCTACTAGTATGGGCTATTGTCTTCTTCCCGGTCGCAATCATCTACGCATTGATGCGACGTTGGAGAGACCCAGAAGAAGAGAACTGATTGAAAGCTCGCCATGTCGCAGTGTCGCGCCTTTGTCCGCTCCGTCCCGCACAGCAGCCCTTGCCCCGCCTCGCATTCCCCGCGCCGCAAAATCGCCTGTCCCTGTCGGGAATGGGATTTGGGAATCTGCGCTGATCTGATTTAAGATGAGATCAAGACCCAAGGGAGGCGCGCGATGTCAGCCAAGATCAAACTCACGCTCGATGGCAAGGAAGTCGAGGCCGAGAAGGGCCAGACCATCTGGGAGGTGGCCCATGGCCGCGGCCTCGTGATCCCGCATCTGTGCCACAAGCCCGCCCCCGGCTACCGCCCCGACGGCAACTGCCGCGCCTGCATGGTCGAGGTCGAGGGCGACCGCGCGCTCGTTGCCTCCTGCATCCGCGAGGCGCAGGACGGCATGGTCGTCACGACGAATTCGCCCCGCGCC
>JAWLEL010000225.1:0-4819 GCA_041686165.1 Lentibacter sp. | reverse complement strand
CTCTCGGGGGTGCGCGATCTTTCGATCATCGGCACGCCGCCCGTGGACCGGCTGGCCATCCGCACCTATGTGAGCGAGTTCGACGGGGTGACGATCCGCGAGGCACTTCTGCGCGAGCATTACCGCGGCGGGCAGAGCTTCTATGTCGCTCCGCGCATCACCGACCTGCCGGAAATCGAGGAGTTCCTGAAGGAACACGTGCCGGAAGTGAGCTACGTGATCGCCCATGGCCAGATGGCCGCCGGTGAGCTCGACAGCCGCATGAACGCCTTTTACGACGGTAAATACGACGTGCTGCTGGCCACGACGATCGTCGAGTCGGGTCTCGACATTCCCACGGCCAACACGATGGTCATCCACCGCGCCGACATGTTCGGCCTTGCGCAGCTCTACCAGATCAGGGGCCGCGTGGGCCGCTCCAAGACGCGCGCCTATGCCTACCTGACGACGCGCCCCCGCAAGCCGCTCTCCGCAACCGCCGAGAAGCGCCTGCGCGTGCTGGGCTCGCTCGACACGCTGGGCGCGGGCTTCACCCTGGCCAGCCAGGACCTCGACATCCGTGGCGCGGGCAACCTTCTGGGCGAGGAACAATCCGGCCAGATGCGCGATGTGGGCTACGAGCTTTACCAGTCGATGCTGGAAGAGGCGATCGCCAAGATCCGCTCGGGCGAGGCTGAAGGCATCGTCGACGAAGGGGACTGGTCGCCGCAGATCGGGCTCGGGGTTCCGGTCCTGATCCCGGAAGATTACGTGCCTGATCTCGATGTGCGCCTTGGCCTTTATCGCCGTCTTTCGGGCCTGTCGGGCAAGGTCGAGATGGAGGGCTTCGCGGCCGAG
Organism: Lentibacter sp.; assembly: GCA_041686165.1. GTDB lineage: Bacteria > Pseudomonadota > Alphaproteobacteria > Rhodobacterales > Rhodobacteraceae > Lentibacter. The sequence continues at coordinate 3,982 of JAWLEL010000225.1, read as the reverse complement.
CTCATCGACCGCTTCGGCAAGCTGCCCCGCGAAGTGAACACGCTGCTGCTCGTCGTGCGGATCAAGGAGATGTGCAAGAAGGCCGGCATCGCCAAGCTCGACGGCGGGCCGAAAGGCGCGACGATCCAGTTCCACAATGACAAGTTCGCCGCGCCCGCGGGGCTTGTCGAGTTCATCCGCGAGCAGAGGGGGCTGGCCAAGGTCAAGGACAACAAGATCGTCGTGCGCCGCGACTGGAAATCCGACGGCGACAAGATCAAGGGCGCCTTCGCCATCGCACGCGATCTGGCGGCGAAGGTGGCGGAGCAGCAAAAGGTAAAGAAAGATGCTTGAAGACGGGTTTCACGACGTGCCCGAGGGGCACCTGGCGATGGTGGTCACCCATCTGGAGATGCACGAGAAGCCTGCGCCGCGCCCCGTGCCGGAGCTGGATCTCGCGCTGCGCCGCGTCCAGGCGCCGGACCTGGCGTGGTATCGCGCGCTCTTTCGCAAGGTCGGGCAGGACTATCTCTGGTTCGGCCGCCTCGAAATGGACGATGCCGCACTCGGCGCGATCCTTCATGACCGGGCCGTCCAGGTCCACGCGCTCATGGCCGGGGGTGAGGAGGCGGGCCTGCTCGAGCTGGATTTTCGCACCGGGGGCCAATGCGAGCTGGCCTATTTCGGGCTTGCCCCGGCCCATGTCGGCGGCGGCGCGGGGCGCTGGCTGATGAACCGCGCGCTCGATCTGGCCTGGTCCGAGGACATCACGCGCCTTCACGTGCATACCTGCACGCTCGACAGCCCGCAGGCGCTGCCGTTCTACATCCGCTCGGGGTTCACGCCCTACCGGCGCGAGGTCGAGATCGCCCCCGATCCGCGCAAGACCGGCCTCTTGCCAAAAGGCACCGCACCGCAGACACCTCTCATCTGACCTTTTTTCTTGCCATAAATATCCCGAGGGGGGTCCGGGGGGAGCAGCGCTCCCCCCGGCGGATCGGATTTGGCGCAGCCAAATTCGAACCAAAAGCGCCCCGCCAAAAACCTGCAGCGCTGCTTTTGGCGGGGCGCAGTGCAAGGATCGAACGGAGCACGCGCTCCGCCTCTATCTGATGTCTCAGGTTAAAGGCGGAACGCTCTAGTTCAGCTTCCCGCGTGCCTTGAACCAGGCGCGCGCCCTCGGCTCGAGCCAGTCCCAGAGCCATGGGGCCCCGCGCTTGATCTTCTCGCCCACACGGGCCTCGAAGGTGGTAAGGCGGGTGTCGTAATCCGCCCATGAGCCCCCGTCCGAGGCGAGGTTCTGGTTGGGTGGCTGGAAACGGTCGAGCGACTTGGCAAAGCGCGCGTCCGGCGTCTCGGCGGCTTCGAATTCCTCCCAGAGCGCGCGGAAGGCCCGAGCCTGCTCTTCGGGCAGCAGGCCGAAGATCCGGTCTGCCGCGGCACGCTCCTTTTCAGCCAACTCATCGGCATCGTGATCGCCGAAGATCGGCGCGTCGCCCGCATCGATCTCGACGAGATCGTGCAGCAGAAGCATGCGGATCACGCGGGCCACGTCGACGTCCTCCGGCGCATCCTCGCCCAGGACCATCGCGTAGAGGGCGATATGCCAGGAGTGCTCCCCGGAATTCTCGTAGCGGCTGCCGTCACAGAGAGTCGTTCCGCGGACGATCCTCTTGAGCTTGTCGGCCTCCTGAAGGAAGGCCATCTGCGCGTCGAGACGCGCGCTCATTCGTCCGCGTTTTGCGCGGCGGGGCTCTGATTGTCCAGAAGCTCCTTGGCCTTCTTGCGCAGGAACGCGCGGGCAGATTTTCCGGCCATGCGCACGCGCACCTCCGTCATGTAGGCCTCTTCGAGCGTTTGCGAGGAGGCGCCGAGCAGGTCGGCCACCTCGAAGTGCAGCCGGTCATCGCCCGATTTCTCCATCACCTTGATGGTGTCCTCGGCGAGCTGGGCGGCAGTTTCCTCAAGCGATGACATCAGCGGGTGTTCTCCGAAAGGCGGCGCTTCACGTAGGTCTGAACGGTCTCGACCATCGTGTCCATCTGGTCATTCTCGAAGAAATGCCCGGCCCCATCGACCTCGGTGTGGGTGACGGTGATGCCCTGTTGCTCATGCAGTTTTGCGACGAGGCTGGTCGTGTCCGCAGGCGGTGCGACGCGGTCGTTCGTGCCGTTGATGATCAGCCCCGAGGAGGGGCAGGGCGCGAGGAAGGAGAAGTCATACATGTTGGCCGGCGGCGAGACCGAGATGAACCCGGTGATCTCGGGGCGGCGCATCAGCAGCTGCATGCCGATCCAGGCCCCGAAGGAGAAACCGGCGACCCAGCAATGCTTGGAGTTGTTGTTCATCGATTGGAGGTAGTCGAGCGCCGCTGCCGCGTCGGACAGCTCGCCGACACCCTGGTCATACTCGCCCTGGCTGCGCCCGACGCCGCGGAAATTGAAGCGCAGGACAGTGAAGCCCATGTTGTAGAAGGCATAGTGCAGGTTATAGACAACCTTGTTGTTCATCGTCCCGCCGAATTGCGGATGCGGATGCAGGACGATGGCGATGGGGGCATCGCGTTCGGGCTGGGGATGGTAGCGGCCCTCGAGCCGCCCCTCGGGGCCAGGAAAAATCACCTCGGGCATGTTTGCTCAGTCACTCCTCAAACGTGGCGCGGGAATTCTTGACGAATTCAGTCGAGCACATTAGAACAATTCTAAATGTCGGCGCGGCTCCGCAAGTCTCATCCGCAAGTCTCAAGGGAGATAGACAGGTTGCAGGCGGAGGTCAACAAATTGAACGCACCCGAGGGGTATTGAACGATGAAACTGAGCACGAAAGGCCGGTATGCGATGGTCGCGCTCGTGGATATCGCCTTGCAGGCCGAGGACGGCCTTGTCACGCTGGGAGAAATCTCCAGGCGGCAGGATATCTCGCTGCCCTATCTCGAGCAGCTTTTCGTCAAGCTGCGCCGGGCGGATCTCGTGGCCTCTGTGCGGGGTCCGGGGGGCGGCTACAAGCTCGCCAGGCCGGCGGCGGACATCCGCGTTGTCGAGGTGCTGGCGGCGGTGGACGAGACGGTCGATGCGCTCAAGAAGGGCGCGGGCGCCAGCGGCGGCGCGTCTGGCTCGAAAGCGCAGTCCGTGACGAACCGGCTGTGGGAAGGGCTCAGTGCTCATGTTTATGTCTATCTGCATCAGGCACGGTTGTCGGATGTGATCGACAACGAGCTTGCCCCGTGCCCGGCTGTTCCTTCGCTCTTTGCCGTGGTGGACGAGGATTGATGAAGTGCTTCTTTCATATCGGCTTGCGCCGCGCGGTGCGCGTCGCGATGGGGGGCCAGCCCCCCATGCCCCCCAAGCGCGTCGCCGCAGGCGACCGCGAGGCCGGCAGCGTATCGCGAAGCGATGCGCGAGAGGCCGGGATATTTTCGGCAAGAAGAAAGGGTGAGGTGGCGCTTTGATGCGGGTTTATCTCGATCATAACGCGACGGCGCCGCTCCGGCCCGAGGCGAGGGCGGCGATGGCCGAGGCGATGGAGATCGTCGGCAACCCGTCGTCGGTCCATTCCGAGGGCCGCGCGGCGAAGGCCTTTCTGGAGAAATGCCGCGCGCGGCTCGCGGCGGCGCTCGGGGCCGAGGGCGCGGAGATCGTCTTTACCGGCTCGGCCACGGAGGCGGCGGCGATGGCGCTTGCAGGGCGCGGTGTGCTGTGCAGCGGGGTCGAGCATGACGCCGTGGCGGCCTGGTGTGCGCCGGAACTGGCTGCGGACGGGCGTGGGCGCGTGAGCGTGACGGACCCGGGTTCGGCGACGTTGCAATTGGCGAACTCGGAGACCGGCGTGATCCAGGAGTTGCCCGAGGGGCTCTGGATGAGTGATTTCACGCAAGGAGTCGGCAAGGTTCCCGTCAATTTCAATACCTCCGCGCCGATGATGGCGGTGGTGAGCGGCCACAAGCTGGGCGGGCCCAAGGGCGTCGGCGCGCTTGTGATGCGGCGGGGGATCGACATTGCGCCGG
>JAWLEL010000224.1:0-4858 GCA_041686165.1 Lentibacter sp. | reverse complement strand
GACGCCCGAATACGAACCGCTCAACACGCTCAAGCCCGTGGGCGATCAGATATGGCTCATCGACGGGCCGATCGTTCGGTTCTACGGGCTGCCTTTTCCGACGCGCTGCACCGTGGTGCGGCTGGACGGGGGCGGGCTGTGGGTCCATTCACCAACGGCGCTGACCGAGGGGCTGAAGGCCGAGCTGGCAGATCTTGGGCCGGTGGAGCATCTCGTCGCGCCGAACTGGATTCATTATGTATCGGTGGGGGACTGGCAGCAGGCCTATCCTGATGCAAAGTCCTGGGCGGCTCCCGGGGTCTCCACGCGGGCGGCGAAACACGGGCTTGCGCTACGGTTCGATCATGAGCTCGGGTCGCATGCGGAGACACCCTGGGCAGGGCAGATCCGCCAACGCCTTATCACCGGCAGCAAGGTGCACTCGGAGGCGGTGTTCTTTCACAAGGCGAGCCGCACACTCATACTCACTGATCTCATCGAGAATTTCGAGGCGGAGCGTCTGCCCTGGTGGATGCGCCCGCTGGCGCGGCTGGGCGGGGTTCTGGCCCCGAACGGTGGCATGCCGCGGGATATGCGCACGAGTTTTTCGGGCCAACGCGGGGCACTCAAGGCGCAGATCGAGGAGCTTTTGAGCTGGGCGCCGTTGCGCGTGATCTTCGCGCATGGGCGTTGGTTCGAGACCGATGGCGCGGCGCGGATGAGGGCCGCGTATCGCTGGCTTCTGGATTGAATTTTGGTCCGCGCTGATTGCCGCCGCGTAAATTGAGCATGAAAGGGAGATGTCATGAAACAGATTGTCCTGAGCATGCTTATTGCACTGGCACTCTTCATAAAGCCCGCTTCGGCTGAGGAGCGCCCCGAACTTCAAGCGGTGATCTCAAGTCAGATGGACGCCTTCAAGACGGATGATCTTGAAAGGGCCTTCGAGTTTGCCAGTCCGAATATCCAGGGGATGTTCGGCTCGCCGGAAAACTTCGGCGAGATGGTGAAGTCCGGTTTTCCGATGGTCTGGCGGCCGGGGAGCGTGGAGTTTCTGGAGGCGCGTCAGATCGCCGGGAGGCTCTGGCAGAAAGTGCTCATCCAAGACGGGAAAGGAGCCCTGCATCTGCTCGACTACCAGATGATAATGGGCGAAGATGGCTGGCGCATCAACGCGGTTCAGGTGCTTGATGCGCCCGAGCTGACAGCGTGAGCCTTTAAGGGCGCAGTGCCTTGGCTGCGTCGGACCCCGCAGTCTGAATTGGCTTAGGGCTGCATGGGGGTTTTGAGCGCGTCCTTCACTTCTCCGATAAGCACTTTGCGCTCGTCCTCCGACAGGAAACTGCCGAGCTCCACTTCGCGCCCGTTCCCCGCGAGGGTGATGTAGAACGGCACGGGCCCCTGGCTCGGGTAGACCTGGGCGCGTGTCCAGTAGGTCTTGCAGGTCCAGCTCCGGGCGTCGCCTTTGTAGGGCGTATGGACGAGCGTGGTGTCCTCTTGCGTGATCGTCAGCTCCTCATGGGCTTCGCCGGTGCGGTAGGTGTGCATGAAGGCGAAGTAGAGCCCGCCGAGGACGATCAGAACGAAGGGCAGCATGCCCCAGAGAAGCGACGTGCCGATGAGGCCGAAGAGAGGCATGATCGCGAAGACGAACGCGCTGAGGAACACTGCGGCGAAACCGCGGATCGGCAATGAGCGGTGCGGCCAGAGCGTCAGGCGTGTGCCTTCGCGCGTCGGGTTCCAGGCGTAGGGCATCAGGAGATACGCATCTGCCCGCGCAAGGCGCGCGTGATGCTCAGGATCAGCTGGCCGAGAAATGCAAGCAGTGCGAGCGCGAACAGGAGGCTGCCTATAAGGCCGACGATGCCGAGCGCCTTGACCGGCGTGGCGGCGAACTCCCATTTTATTACGCCGAGCAGATAGACTGATGCATAGGCCAGGGGAACCGCGCTGGCGGCGGCGAGGCTGAGAGGGGCGCAGAGCCAGCCTGCGAGGCGCGGGTAGAAGAGCGCGTCCCGGGCCGCCTGGAGCCGGAGGATCAAGGCGCAGACGAGGAGCAACGCGCCGCCCGCGAGGGGAACGAAGGCCGGCAGCACTGTTTCCGAGACGGCTCCGGTATCAAGCGAGAGCACCGATGTGTTGTAGAGACCGACCGCGGCAAGCGTGGCCGCGATGAAGAGCGGGAGAGCGGCTAGCGTGTAGCCTTGCCAAAGCTTTCCGCCCCATGGCGGCAGCAGTGCAATGAGCGGGGCGGTGAGGCAGAGTATCAGCGTCAGGCTGGGTGTGAACATCGGCTGTTTCCGAAATGAAAAGGGGCCCCGGTTTACCGGAGCCCCGTCTTGATTGGCTGGCGCTCCGTTCAGTGAGCGTGTGCCTTGTCCCAGTCTTCGCGCTTGGGAAGCTGTTCGAAGGTGTGCTCCGGGGGCGGGGACGGAAGGGTCCATTCCAGCGTGTCGGCATACTCGTTCCAGTAGTTGTTCTCGGTCACTTTCGCACCGCGGAAGAGCGTGTAGAAAACGATGCCGAAGAACAGGATGAACGATGCGAAGCTCAGCATCGCCCCCCAGCTGGAGACGTAGTTCCAGTAGGCGAAGGCCTCGGGGTAGTCGATGTAGCGACGCGGCATGCCCTGACGGCCCAGGAAGTGCTGCGGGAAGAAGGTCACGTTGACGCCGATGAAGAACATCCAGAAGTGAACCTTGCCCCAGAACTCGGGATACTGGCGCCCCGACATCTTGCCGATATAGAAGTATATCCCGGCAAAGATGGTGAAGGCTGCCCCCATGGACATGGTGTAGTGGAAGTGGGCCACGACATAGTAGGTATCGTGATAGGCGCGGTCGATCCCGGCCTGGGACAGGACGATGCCCGTGACGCCGCCGACGGTGAAGAGGATCAGGAAGCCGATGGCAAAGAGCATCGGTGTCTTGAACTCGAGGCTGCCGCCCCACATCGTCGCGACCCAGGAGAAGACCTTGATGCCTGTCGGCACGGCGATCGTCATCGTTGCCAGCATGAAGTAACTCTGCTGGGTCAGCGACATGCCCACGGTATACATGTGGTGCGCCCAGACCACGAAGCCGAGGGCGCCGATCGCGATGATCGCCCAGACCATCGGCAGGTAGCCGAAGATGGGCTTGCGCGAGAAGGTGGCGAAGATGTGGCTGACCAGACCGAAGCCGGGAAGGACCACGATGTAGACTTCCGGATGGCCGAAGAACCACAGGATGTGCTGGTAGAGCACGGGGTCGCCGCCGCCTGCGGGGTCAAAGAATGTCGTGCCGAAGTTCCGGTCGGTCAGAAGCATGGTGATCGCGCCGGCCAGAACGGGCAGGGCAAGCAGAATGAGCCATGCCGTCACGAAGACGGACCATGAAAAGAGCGGCACCTTGAAGAGTGTCATGCCCGGTGCGCGCATGTTCAGGAAGGTGGTGATGATGTTGATCGCTCCGAGGATCGAGCTGGCGCCGGAGACGTGCACCGCGAAGATCGCAAGGTCCATCGACATGCCACTTTCGAGCACGGAGAGCGGCGGATAGAGCACCCAGCCGACGCCGGAACCGAGCTGATCGTTGCCGCCGGGCGAGAGCATCGACGCCACGCCGAGCATGAGGCCGGCAACGTAGAGCCAGAAGCTCAGGTTGTTCATCCGCGGGAAGGACATGTCGGGCGCACCGATCTGCAGGGGCATGAAATAGTTGCCAAACCCCCCGAAGAGCGCCGGAATCACGACGAAGAACATCATCAGGACGCCGTGATACGTGATCATCACGTTCCACAGGTGCCCGTTCGGTGTGCAGACATCACCGCCGCTGCCGAAGAGGCGGAAACCTTCGAGACACATGTACTGTACGCCCGGTTCCATAAGCTCGAGGCGCATGAAAACAGTGAACAGAACCGCGATGAGGCCGGCGAAGGCCGAGACGATCAGGTAGAGAATCCCGATGTCCTTGTGGTTGGTCGAGAGGAACCAGCGCGTGAAGAAGCTGCGGTTATCCTCGTGGTCGTGGCTGTGGATGGCTGCGTCTGCCATGCGATGCCTCCCTTAGAGTGCAAATTTCAACTGCACAGAATCTGCCTGTGCAGGCCGTATTACCCACTTCTTTTAGAATGTGTCGAAGGGCGGAGCAACGGCGTAAGTTGACGCAGATCAAATAATATTGTCGCACCCTTGGGTCGAACGAGGCCTCTGAGGCCGGTGTGCGGGCGCGGGGCCTGAACGATAAAGGCCGCGCGGGGCAGCGCGGCCTTTCGTATTCACGGTGCGTGGCGCAAGGCCTGTCAGCTGTCTTCGGCGTCTTCGTCGCTGGCCGGGCCGACGGATGCCAGCCATGCCGCGATATCCTCGCCGCCCTTGCGGAGCTTGAACGACATCTTCGACTGTTTCGAGAAGCCATTGTCGTCGAGCCAGGCACGCGGGTCGGCAACGTATTCGGCGAGTGCTGCCTCGGTCCACACAAACTCGGCCTCGGCCGCGTCCTCGAGCCCCTTGCCATAGCGAAAGTCCTCGACAGAGCCGGCGACGCTGCCAATGATTCCGTAAAGGTTCGGGCCAGTCCGCCCGCCCTTGACGATGTCTTCGCCGTCATCAGAGACGACCATGTGGCAGGCCTTGCACCGCTTGAAGGCTTTCTCGCCTTCTTCAATGTCGCCTTCCGCGAAGGCTGGGGAAGCGGCCATCAGGGCGCCGGCTACCAGGAAACTCAATTTCTGCATCTCTGAGATACCTCTTGATTCACGTTTACTGCGCGTAGGCTTTCAAGGTGAGCGCTGCGGGCCAAGGATGCAACGGACAAATGGACGCGGGGCATGCAAGTTTTGCGGAAAACCGCTTCGAAACGGCGGATTCAAAGCGTATTCGAAACCGCGTATATAAGCC
>JAWLEL010000223.1:0-4929 GCA_041686165.1 Lentibacter sp. | reverse complement strand
TTGCGCGTTTTCAAGGGAAGGTGAGAGGTTGAACACGACCCAAGCGGGGCTCGTTGCGGCTGCTTCCTTCCGGATCTGACCGGGTTGGCGAGGCGCTTGCCCGCGCCAACCTCTCGACGGCCCATATAGGCTTACAGCTTTCAGGACGCAAGGGCCGCCAGCAACTCAGGCGTCGCGAAATCCGCCGGGGCAGAACAGCCGCGTGTAAGCTCCCAGACACCACGTCCTGAAGCCGAAACCGCTCGCGCTGTAGGTGCTGAAGAGCTTCATATCGGTGTAGCGCGTTTCGATCTGCGTTTGCAGCAGGGAGATACAATCGGAGGGGCGCAACTTGCAGCCCACGAGGAGCGCATTTCCCGCCGCGCCGTTGTCGAGCGAGACATCCTGCGCCGCAACGGCCTGCATGATCCGGTCTCCCAGCAGCGCCTCTGCGCGCTCTTCACCCGGGTTCGTGAAGAAGGCCGCGGCGGCGGCCAGCAGGAGGGTGATGATGACGAATCGGAACATGGGGGCACCTTGCATGGCTGCTGCGGTCTGTCGGTAAATCTAATCGCGAGCGCCGGGAGGCGACAGGGTGAAAAATCTACCCCGCGTGTCACGATCCTCTGCCGCTTGGTGCGGAGAGGTCGAGCCGCATGATTGCGAAGCCGTCGGAGTTGGCGCCGACGCGTTCGATATGCGCCGGATTCCCGGGCTGTGCCTGCGGCGCGGTTTCGAACAGGACGCTCGCGCCTTCGAGCGGCACAAAGCACCATCTCGGCCTCGCCACGGCCTCAAGCGGAGAATGGCTGGCGATATACTCTCTGAGGATCCGGCGGCATGTCTGGCCGGTGTCCAGGATCAGCTCCGGCGCTCCCGCCGTGCCGTCGGCCTTCGCCGGCCAACCGCCGCGCGCACGAAAGGAATTGGCCGCGAGCAGGAACCGGGCATCGTCCTTCACCGGTCTGCCTTCATGGCAAAGCGCCCTGATGCGCCCCGGGCCTTGACGCATGCAGTGCTTGCGCTGGTCGTAAAGGGCGGGGCGCGAGAGGTCGATCTGGTAGGAGAGCTGCGGGATGACGTCGAAGCGGTAGCCCGGAAAGGACGGCTCGAACAGCGGTGTGTCGCGCGCGCCCTTCTCGACGCAGTTGAAGACCGAGGCGCTCATCTCCAGGATCATCCGCAGGTCCGCGCCGCTCACGTCGAGCGCGCAGAGCGTGTCGGGAAAACTGTAGAGCGAGTCGACATCGCGCAGCGAGATCGGCCCTGGCGGGATATCACAATAATTTTGCGCGCCCGCGCGCTGGCCCGTCCTGTACGGGGCGATCATCGACAGGACCGGCCTGTTCGGAAGGGCAAGACCCTGCCTGGCGGTTTCGATGCGCTGTGCGAAGGCATCGGCGACCAGCTGGAGGCCGGCGTTGTCCTCGACCAGCGCAAAGAAGCTGTTGATGGCCTTGCGCGTTTCGCCGATGGCGGCACCGTATGCCGCCAGCGTGGCCTCGTGGTGGGCGGCCAGTCGGGAAATCAGCCCCGGGGATTCCCCCGCGTCTTTCGTCGGGCGGGGGCATGCGACGTGCCGGGCCTTGACGTGCCAAGCGCCTGCGCTGTCCTTCATGCGGCCCATGTGAAAATCCACCTGGCCGAGGTAGGCGCCCCATGCGCCGGATATGACCACGGTTTGATGGGCTGCCCTGCCTCTCGCCGGGAAGGGCCCGGTCGGGGGGTAGACCTCGTGGGTGTGCCCTCCGAGGATCGCGTCGATGCCGTCGATATGCGTGATGGTCTCGTCTATGGTTTCCGCGCTCTCGCGGCCGTCGCCGCGCCCGAGCCCGCAATGTGCGAGGACGATGATGAGATCGGCCCCGGCGGCCCGCATCTGCGCGATGGCCTTGCGCAGAGAGGGTTCGACCGGATCACATCGGATATCCGGGTCGCGTCCGGTGGTTCCCGGCAAGGTTCCGGCGGGAAGGCAGCCGGTCACGCCGATACGTATCGGGCTAGCGTTGCCGGGCAATCTGCGCTCGAGGATGATATGTGGCTTGACGCGCTCTGCGAGTGGTCCGGGCAGGTGAAGATTGGCCGAGACCACAGGAAAATCGGCGCAGGCGAGGGCCTGCGCGAGATGTTCGAGGCCGAAATCGAGATCGTGATTGCCCAGGGTGACCGCATCGAAGCCGACGTGGTTCATGGCGCTGATGACCGGGTGAGATGTCAGGCCGGGTGCGTCGGCCATGGCAAGCCGGTCTGCGATCGGGGAGCCTTGCAGGAAGTCACCGGAATCAAAGAGCAGGCAAAGGTCGGCCGATGCACGCGCCTCGGCGATCATCGTCGCCGCGCGGCTCAGGCCGCGATCGCCTGCCGCCGTGTCGCGATGATAATCATAGGCCAGAACATGCCCGTGCAGGTCTGTCGTTTGCAGGATACGCAGGAGCGCCGTCGGGTCACGGTCATCCGGGGTTGGAACCGGTCGGGAAAAGGTCAAAGTCAGATCGTGGCCCTTTCGTGATGCTCGCAGGCGCGCGCGAGTTGAGGAAAGCATAACACGTTAAGGTTGACCTAATCAACTATCAACGCCCGCGCCGTGCGCTGCCTGTTCAATCTGTCGCTGGCCCGATAAGAAGGCTTCGGGGAGGCGCTGACCATGAAACTTGCTGAAACCGTGACATTCGGAGGCTCCGAACTGGACCGGGCCGCGGAGCTGCGTTCGGATGTGGATGCCTTGCGCGCCGCGCAACTGAGCGGCGAGCGGGCAGATTCCATCGTGCTGTGGCGCGGCAAGCCCGCGTTCGCGGGGGAAAAACGCGACACGCTCCTGCGGCTGCCGCCCGATCACCGGGCTTTCGAAGATTCATCCATGCCGCCGATCCTTCTGGGGCGGGAGGAAGGCGGGCGGCTTGTCTTCGTCCGCGACGTATCGAACTGGGCACCCGAAGATGCCGACGCGGCGACGCTGGGCGCCTTCTTCGATCCCAGTGAGCAGCGCCATCCGCGCATCGCGCACGAACATGGCTTCGCCGAGCTGCGCGGCATGATGTCACAGTTGTCGGCGCGTGATGCCGAACTTGCGGCGACGGCGCGCGCCGTGCTCGGCTGGCACCGCTCGCACAGGTTCTGCGCTGCCTGCGGAGCCGAAAGCCGCATGGTCATGGCCGGGTGGCAACGCACCTGCGATGCCTGCGGAACACATCATTTCCCGCGCACCGACCCTGTCGTCATCATGCTTGTGACACATGGCGACGATGTGCTCCTGGGCCGCTCGCCGGGTTGGCCTGCCGGCATGTATTCGTGCCTGGCGGGTTTCGTCGAGCCGGGGGAGCCGATCGAGGCCGCCGTGCGCCGCGAGGTCTTCGAGGAAACGCAGGTCAGGGTCGGCCCCGTGCGCTACCTGTCAAGCCAGCCCTGGCCCTATCCCAGCTCGCTGATGTTCGGCTGCCATGGCGCGGCGCTGAGCCGCGAGATCACCATTGATCCGGCGGAGATCGAGGATGCCCGCTGGGTCTCGCGTGATGAGCTGGCCCGGGCCTTCGCAGGCGGTGATGCGAGCCTCAAACCGGCGCGGAAAGGTGCAATTGCCCATTTTTTGCTGTGGAACTGGCTCGCGGATCGACTAGATTGACCGCAAGAACGGCCGGCAAGCGGCATGACGGGCAAAGAGCAGGTGATCAATGGAACTCTCAGGCAGCCAGGATATCGAGGCCCCGATCGATTTCGTGTTCGATGCGATCACGGATTTTGACGGTTTCACGAAGCAGGCTTTGCGGCGCGGGATCGATGTGGCCCGGATCGACGATCTCGGCGACTCGGTCGAACCTACGGCAGGCATGGCCTGGAAGACCGCTTTCGATTTTCGCGGCAAGCGTCGCAACATGCGGATCAAGCTGACCGAGTGTTCGCGCCCGAATTTCCTCTGTGCGGAAAGCCGTACGGCCGGTATGGAAACCGAGTTCGATGCCGAGCTGGTCGCCCTGTCGCGGAGCAGAACGCGGCTTGCGATCCGCTTCGAACTCAAGCCGCAGTCGCTTGCGGCGCGCCTGCTTGTCCAGTCACTCAAGCTTGCGCGCGGCAATCTCAAGAAGCGCCTCGGAAAGCGCCTGGACCGTTTCGCGAAGCAAACGGAAGAGCGATACGGCGCGGCGGGCTGACTCGCGAGGGGGCAAGTCCAAGCCGTTGAACCCGCTTGTGTCGCATCTGGCGCTTGTTTATCCAGAAAGCACTACGTCAAGAGGGGGGAGCCGCCATGAGCAAGTTTGACAAATCCAGACTACCGAGCCGTCACGTCACCGAAGGGCCTTCTAAGGCGCCGCATAGATCATTCTACCATGCGATGGGCATGACGGAGGAAGAGATTCACCAGCCGCTCGTGGGCGTTGCCTCCTGCTGGAACGAAGCCGCGCCTTGCAACATCGCGCTGAGCCGACAGGCACAATCCGCCAAGGCGGGCGTGCGCGAGGCCGCGGGAAGCCCCCGCGAGTTCACGACCATCACCGTCACGGACGGGATCGCCATGGGCCACGAGGGCATGCGCTCCTCGCTGGCCAGCCGCGAGGCGATCGCCGATACCGTCGAACTGACGATGCGGGGCCATTGCTATGATGCGCTCGTCGGGCTGGCGGGCTGCGACAAGAGTCTGCCGGGCATGATGATGGCCATGGTGCGGCTCAACGTGCCGTCGGTTTTCGTCTACGGCGGCTCGATCCTGCCGGGACGCACGCCCGCAGGTGCGGAAGGCATCCCCGACGACATGGCAGGGCGGGACCTCACGGTTCAGGACATGTTCGAGGCCGTCGGCCGCCACCAGAGCGGCACGCTGTCCGACGAGGCCCTCGCCGTGCTCGAACGCGTGGCCTGCCCCTCGGCCGGGGCTTGCGGCGGCCAGTTCACGGCCAATACCATGGCTTGCGTGAGCGAGGCCATCGGGCTGGCCCTGCTCAATTCCTCCGGCGCGCC
>JAWLEL010000222.1:0-4943 GCA_041686165.1 Lentibacter sp. | reverse complement strand
TCTCCGCTTCCGCCTCTCCCTATGCGCGCAAGGTGCGCGTGCTGCTGCACGAAACCGGCCAGACAGGCAGCGTCGAGGAAGTTCAGGTCGCCACCACGCCGATGGACACCGCCAGCGAGGTGCGCGCCGCCAACCCTGTCGGCAAGATCCCCGCGCTGATCCGCCCCGACGGGCCCGCGCTCCATGACAGCCGCGTCATCACCCGCTTCCTGGACGCCCGCGAAGGCGGCCGGCTCTACCCGCAAGCGCGACTCTGGGAGGTGCTCACGCTGGAGAGCATGGGCGACGCGATCATGGATGCGGCCATACTCATCACCTACGAGGGGCGCTTTCGCCCGCCCGAGCACCAGTCGGCCGACTGGATGGACGCCCAATGGGCCAAGATCTGCACCACGCTGGAGGCGATCAACAGCCGCTGGATGAGCCATCTCGCCGGGCCGCTGGACGCAAGCCACATCGCCATCGGTTGCGCCCTCGGCTATCTCGACCTGCGCCACGATGCCCGCTGCTGGCGCAGCGGCGTCGATGAGCTCGATGACTGGTTCGCCGTCTTCAACGAACGCGAGAGCATGAAGGCGACCGCACCGGAGTAGGGCCTGCGGACACCCCCCATCCAACCGCCTCACCTCGCCTGCTCTCAGCCTGGCAAGGCTGTCAGACCGCGACAGAACGTATCTGCCCCCAATCAAAGCTAGACCTCGCGCGAAAGCGGGTTTAAAGAACGCGGTCAAGAGGCTGCGGGATTCTGCGGCCCTCGGATCTGTAGGCAGCCGATGCCTGTAAACAATGGAGAATGCACGTGTCCCACGCAGATGATCACGAAGGCACTCGTAGAGACTTCATCTACTACGCCACAGCAGGCGCAGGCGCTGTTGCCACGGGTGCCGCTGTCTGGCCCCTCGTCAACCAAATGAACCCCTCGGCCGATGTTCAGGCCCTGTCCTCCATCCGCGTCGATACATCGGGGGTCGACGTCGGCACGCAGCTCACGGTCAAGTGGCTCGGCAAGCCCGTGTTCATCCGCCGCCGCACCGAGGAAGAGATCGAGGCCGCGCGGTCGGTCGATGTGGACGATCTGCCCGATCCGATTGCCCAGAACGAGAATATCGAGGGCGCCGTGCCCGCAACCGACGAGAACCGCGCGCTGGACGAGACCGGCGAATGGCTGGTCATGATCGGCGTTTGCACGCACCTTGGCTGTGTGCCCCTGGGCGACGGCGCCGGCGAGTTCGGCGGCTGGTTCTGCCCCTGTCACGGCTCGCACTATGACCAATCCGGCCGCATCCGCAAAGGCCCGGCTCCCACCAACCTTCCAGTTCCCGTCGCCGCCTTCGAAGGCGACGAGCTGATCCTCGGATAAGGAGGCGCGATATGTCCGGCATTCCTCACGACCATTACGAACCGTCGTCACGCGGCGCAAAGTGGCTTCACAGGCGCCTGCCCATCGTCGGCCTCGCCTATGACACGCTGATGATCCCCACCCCCAAGAACCTCAACTGGTGGTGGATCTGGGGCATCGTGCTGGCTGTCTGCCTTGTCTTGCAGATCGTCACCGGCATCGTCCTGGCGATGCACTACACCCCGCATGTCGACGAGGCCTTCGCCTCGGTCGAACACATCATGCGCAACGTGAACGGCGGCCACATGCTGCGCTATATGCACATGAACGGCGCGTCGCTCTTCTTCTTCGCCGTCTACATCCACATCTTCCGCGGCCTCTACTACGGCTCCTACAAGGAGCCCCGCGAGGTTACGTGGATCGTCGGCATGCTGATCTTCGTTCTGATGATGGCCACCGGCTTCATGGGCTACGTCCTGCCCTGGGGCCAGATGTCCTTCTGGGGCGCCACGGTGATCACCGGCCTCTTCGGCGCGATCCCCTTCATCGGCGAGGGCCTCCAGACATGGCTGCTCGGCGGACCGGCCGTGGACAACGCCACGCTCAACCGCTTCTTCTCTCTGCACTACCTGCTGCCCTTCGTGATCGCCGCGCTTGTCGCCGTTCACATCTGGGCCTTCCACACCACGGGCAACAACAACCCGACAGGTGTCGAAGTGCGCCGCGGCTCCAAGGCCGAGGCCGAGAAGGACACGCTGCCGTTCTGGCCCTACTTCGTCATCAAGGACCTCTTCGCCCTGGCGATCATCCTGATGGTGTTCTGGGCCATCGTCGGCTTCATGCCGAACTATCTCGGCCACCCAGACAACTACATCGAGGCCAACCCGCTGGTGACGCCCTCGCACATCGTCCCGGAATGGTACTTCCTGCCCTTCTACGCGATCCTGCGCGCCTTCACCTCCGATGTCTGGGTCGTGATCGCGGCCAACTGGCTCACAGGCGGCATCGTCACGGCCAAGTTCTTCGGCGTTCTGGCCATGTTCGGCGCGATCATCGTCATGGCCCTCGTGCCCTGGCTTGATACGTCCCGCGTGCGCTCGGGCCGCTACCGCCCGGCGTTCAAGTGGTGGTTCTGGCTGCTGGTCGTCGATTTCGTCTTCCTGATGTGGCTCGGCGCCATGCCGGCCGAAGAACCCTATGCGACCTACTCGCTGATCGGGTCGGCCTACTGGTTCGGCTATTTCCTCGTGATCCTGCCTGTGCTCGGCGTGCGCGAGAAGCCGCTGCCCGCTCCGGCAACGATCGAAGAGGATTTCGAGGCCCATTACGGCAAATCCGCCGAAGCGGCTCCGGCCGAGTAAGAAAGGACAAGGGAACAATGCTCAAGAAACTTGCACTCTCAGCAGTCGCAGCCCTCGCCCTTTCGGGTGCGGCCCATGCCGCGGGCGGCGGCGATGAACAGATCGAGGACGTGGACTTCTCCTTCGAGGGTCCCTTCGGCGCCTATGATCAGCTTCAGCTTCAGCGCGGCCTCAAGGCCTATACCGAAATCTGCGCGGCCTGCCATGGGCTGAAATACGTGCCGATCCGCACACTGGGCGATGAAGGCGGGCCGGATTTCTCCGATGCGGAGGTCCGCGCCTACGCGGCAGGGAATTTCGAAGTCTTCGACGCCGAACTCGATGATTTCCGCGCCGCCAAGCCGACGGACCACTTTCCCGAAAGCGGCGATCCCAACGCGCCCGACCTGTCGCTGATGGCCAAGAAGCGCGCGGGCTTCCACGGCCCCTACGGCACCGGCATCAATCAGCTCTTCAAGGGCATGGGCGGTGCCGAGTATATCTACTCGCTCCTCACCGGCTACACCGGCGAGGAAAAGGAAGAGGCCGGCACGCTCTTCTACGAGAACACCGCCTTCCCCGGCGGCTGGATCGCCATGGCCCCGCCGCTCTTCGAGGACCAGGTCGAGTTCGATGACGGGCACAGCAACTCCATGGAGAACGTTGCAGAGGACATCTCCGCCTTCCTGATGTGGACGGCCGAGCCGAAAATGATGGCCCGCAAGGAAACCGGGTTCATCGGTGTGCTGATGCTGGCGATCCTCGCCTCGCTGCTCTACCTGACGAACAAGCGCCTCTGGGCCCCGCACAAGCCCAGGAAGACGGAGGGCTGAGCAGAGGCTCTCCCCCCAAACGCGAAAAGGCCCCCGAGATGATCGGGGGCCTTTTTCGTTCCCGGGATGTCTGAACCGGCGTTCGGGCAGATCCTGGGGTTGGGAGAATGAAGTCAGCGCGATTCCCTTTGGAAGCCGAGCACGGCATGAAACGAGCAAGATCAACGATCGCAAGGTCGGCCTTCGCAATGCTCCGGTCGCTATGCCAGCCCGGAAAACCCGCAGCGCTCGATGGTCCCGCCGTTTACGTCGCGGCCTCAGTCACCCTTGTCGCGCTCCGTCCCGGCCGGCGCATCACCATTTTCCTCGATGTCGGCAATATACCGTTTCATCTCGGCAATCTCGCTGCGCTGCACCTCGATGATCGCGTCTGCGAGCGCCTTGACCCGCGGATCGGATATCTCCGCACGTTCGCTCGTGAGAATGGCAATCGAATGATGCGGGATCATCGCCTTCAGCCAGGCCACATCCTCAACTGTCTCCTGCGATCGCAAGCCCCAGACTCCGGCCGTGAACGCCACCACGGCACCAATGAAAATCGCCGCGTTGATCCTCTTGTCGGAATACATCCCAAGCATGAACGAGAGCATGATAACGGCCATCATCGCCCCCATGTAAAGCGCCATCCATGCTCGTGTCTGCGAGAAGAAAACATGCTCGACCGCATAGGTATTGAGATACATGAGCCCGAACATCACCACCGTTGATGTCAGGATCATCCCGAAAAATCTTCCATAAGACATGACTTGACTCCTTCATCGCCTTGCCATGCAACGCACGGCCGGCTCATTCGTTCCGAACCGGCCGCGCGATGGGCTTACTGCGCGGCCTCGCGCGCGTCATAGCCCTCCTTGATCTCCTCGGGCCAACTGTCGCGGATGAAGCTCAGCACGGCGATGATCTCCTCATCGCTCAGCTCCCCCTCGTAGGCGGGCATCCCCGAGCGATGATCCGGGTCCCCGATGAGCTTGGCGATCCCGTATTTGGTGATCCTGAAGAGCGTCTCGCTGTCATGGTGCCAGGTGTGGCCCGTCTCGTCATGCGGCGGCGCGGGCAAAAGCCCGTCCGCGTCCCGCTGCCGCCAGTTCGGCGCGCCTTCCAGATTCGCGCCGTGGCAGGAGGCGCAATTTTCGGTGTAGACCTGCTCGCCCAGCGCGATCGTCTCCGCATCGTCCACCATGTAGGCTGGCATATCCGCCCCGGCCCGTCCGGTCAGGGCGATCACACCCGCTCCCGCAACAGCGGCTGCCGCGCCAAGCGCGGCCAATGTCTTGAATTTCATCTTTCCGTTCCGTTTTCCGTGTCAGTGCAAGCGTTCAATCCGGCTTACACCGCACGCGGCGGTTCTCGCGGCGGCGCCGACCCGAGGCCAGAGGCGCGCCAGTGTTCGATCACGTAGGTGTTGCGCCACTGCGGCCGCGCATCTGCAGG
>JAWLEL010000221.1:0-4967 GCA_041686165.1 Lentibacter sp. | reverse complement strand
GTTTTCTCGCGAATGCGCTATGACGCCGATCCGCGCCGCGTATTCGTTCTCTCGCCTGTCGCTGTGCGCACCGATGTTCAAAAGACCGGAATCGGCCGTAGGCTCATTGCACATGGCCTCGACAGGCTGCGCGATGAAGGGGCGGACCATGCGTTCACCTACGGTGATCCGGCTTATTATGCCAAGATGGGCTTCAAGCCGGTCACGGAAAACTTCGCGGCTGCGCCGCTCCCGCTCACCATGCCCCATGGGTGGCTTGGTCAGCCGCTTCGGGGCGGCAAGCCTGAACACTTCACGGGCAAGCCGACCTGCGTGCCCGCACTCGACAATCCCGCCCTATGGTAGCTTTGCCCCTTTCCGCCCGGCACGCGGCATGGCAAACCTGACGGCACGCTCAAAGGGGGAAACGCGAGATGACTGAATTCGGAAAAGGCTGCCATCTGCACCTGATCGACGGCTCGGCCTTCATTTTCCGGGCCTATCACGCTCTGCCGCCGCTCACGCGCAAGTCGGACGGCCTGCCTATCGGCGCGGTCTCGGGTTTCTGCAACATGCTGCATCGCTACGTGGCGGACAACAACGGCCCCGACGCGCCCACGCATGTCGCCGTGATCTTCGACAAGGGGAGCCATACGTTCCGCAACGACATGTATGACCAATACAAGGCCAATCGCGAGGCCATGCCCGAAGATCTGCGCCCGCAAATCCCGCTCACGCGGCAGGCCACGGTCGCTTTCAACATCGCCTGCAAGGAGATGGAGGGCTATGAGGCCGACGACATGATCGCCACCCTCGCCGTTCAGGCCCGCGAGGCGGGCGGGCGCGTCACGATCATTTCCTCGGACAAGGATCTGATGCAGCTTGTGGGCGGCGGTGTCGAGATGCTCGACGTGATGAAGAATCGCCGGATCGACAAGGAAGGTGTCGAGGAGAAGTTTGGTGTCGGGCCTGATCGCGTCGTCGATGTGCAGGCGCTTGCGGGCGACAGTGTCGACAACGTCCCCGGCGCGCCGGGCATCGGCGTCAAGACAGCGGCCCTGCTGATCAACGAATACGGCTCGCTGGAAGAGCTGCTCGACCGTGCGGGAGAGATCAAGCAGCCCAAGCGCCGCCAGACGCTCATCGACCATCGTGCACAGATCGAACTCAGCAAGAAGCTCGTTCAGCTCGATTGCGCAACGCCGCTCGACTTCACGCTGGACGATCTTGACGTGCGTGAACCCGATGCCGAGGCGCTGCTGGCCTTTCTTGGCGAGATGGAGTTCCGCACGCTCAGCAAGCGCATCGCGGAGCATCTGGGCGTCGAGGCGCCCGAGATCCCCGAGCCGGAAGCCCCTGCCGCCCCGGAAGGCGCGCCGGAGGCGCCGTCTTTCGACGAGGCCCTCTACGAACGCATCAGCACCCTCGAGGAGCTTCAGCCCTGGCTCGACCGGATCGCCGCGCGCGGCTACGTGGCCTTTGACACGGAAACGAATTCGCTCAACGAGATGCAGGCCGATCTCGTGGGCATCTCGCTTTGCGTGGAGCCGGGCCATGCCTGCTATATCCCGCTGGCGCACAAGGAGGGTGAAGAGGGGCAGCTTTTCGGCTCCGATGAGCTGGCCGAGGGGCAGATTCCGCTGGAACAGTGTCTGACTTTGCTCAAGCCCCTGCTGGAAGATCCGAGCATCCTGAAGATCGGGCAGAACATGAAATACGATGCCAAGGTGCTCGCGCGCTACGGTGTCTCCATCGCGCCCATCGACGATACGATGCTCATGTCCTATAGCCTCAACGCGGGCAAGCATGGCCATGGCATGGACACGCTCTCCGAGCGCTATCTCTCGC
This sequence comes from Lentibacter sp., assembly GCA_041686165.1. GTDB lineage: Bacteria > Pseudomonadota > Alphaproteobacteria > Rhodobacterales > Rhodobacteraceae > Lentibacter. The sequence goes on along the minus strand of JAWLEL010000221.1, from coordinate 3,140 downwards.
ACAGGCCGATCCCGATCAAGACACTGCTCGGCACGGGCAAATCCGCGATTACCTTCGATCGCGTTCCGATCGAGGAGGCGGTGCCCTATGCCGCGGAAGATGCCGACATCACGCTCCGGCTCTGGCAGCTCTTCAAGCCGCAGCTTCATGTGGAGAAGGTGACGCGTGTCTACGAGCGCCTCGAACGGCCCCTCTCGCCTGTTCTCGCGCAGATGGAGCGGAACGGGATCAAGGTCGATCGCGACACGCTGAGCCGCATGTCAAACGCATTTGCGCAGAAAATGGCTGGTTTAGAGTCTGAAATCCATGATCTGGCGGGCCGCAGCTTCAATGTGGGCAGCCCCAAGCAGCTTGGCGAGATCCTTTTCGACGAAATGGGGATCGAAGGGGGCAAGAGGGGCAAGGCCGGCGCCTATGCCACGGGCGCGGACGTGCTCGAAGAGCTTGCCACCGAGCATGACCTGCCCGCGCGCGTCCTTGACTGGCGTCAGCTCTCCAAGCTCAAGAGCACCTATACCGACGCGCTGCAGGAGCATATCGACCCGGATACAGGCCGCGTGCACACCTCCTATGTCCAGACCGGCGCCAACACGGGAAGGCTCGCCTCGACCGATCCGAACCTGCAGAACATCCCCGTGCGCACCGAAGAAGGCCGGCGCATTCGCGAGGCTTTCGTGGCCGAGGAGGGCAAGACGCTCCTTTCTCTCGATTACTCGCAGATCGAGCTGCGCATCCTCGCTCATATCGCCGGAATAGGCTCGCTCAAGGAGGCCTTCAGGGACGGTCAGGACATTCACGCCATGACGGCCTCGGAGATTTTCGACGTACCGCTCGATGAGATGACGCCCGACGTGCGCCGCCGCGCCAAGGCGATCAACTTCGGCGTGATCTACGGCATTTCCGGCTTCGGCCTCGCGCGCAACCTGCGCATTCCGCGCTCCGAGGCGCAGGGCTTCATCGACCGTTACTTCGAGCGGTTCCCCGGCATCCGGGCCTACATGGACGAAACGGTCGCATTTGCGAAGGAGAACGCCTATGTAGAGACGCTTTTCGGCCGCAAGATCCACACGCCGGAGATTGCCGCCAAGGGCCCGCGTGCGGGCTTTGCCAAACGCGCGGCCATCAATGCGCCGATCCAGGGCACCGCCGCCGATATCATCCGCCGAGCCATGATCCGGATGCCGGAGGCCATCGCGGGGCTGCCAGCCAAAATGCTCTTGCAGGTGCATGACGAATTGCTCTTCGAGGTCGAAACATCGGCGGTGGACGAGACCATTGCCGCGGCGCGCAAGGTCATGGAAGGGGCAGCCGAGCCCGCCGTGAAGATAGATGTGGCGCTGGAAGTGGACGCGGGCCAGGGCGCGAACTGGGCCGAGGCGCACTAAGGGGAAAGCTTGGCGCGGCCCTTCGGGCAGATTTCTGGGAGGTCACGGGCCCTTGGGCCTCAGAGATCGCGCAGCCTTGCCCCGGCGTAGAGCGCGGGCATGAGCGCGCGGCGAAAGCGGCCCAGCGGGAAGCGGCGTGGCGGCGTTTGCATCACCTGCGGCACCTCCAGCGCGCGCTGGCCCAGGATCCGGTCGGCGATGAGCGCGCCTGCATAGCTCCCCATGGCGACACCGTTTCCGTGATAGGCGAATGCGGCGAAAGTGTCCTGCTGGTCCGGCACCGGCCCGCAGAAGGGCGTGAGCGCGCCCGACAGGCAAACCATGCCCGACCAGTAATGCGGGGTTTCGACATGGCTCCAGAAGGGGAACATGCGCTCGAAATCGGCCCTGATCTTGCGCGCAACGCGCGCCTCCGAGCGCTGGGACGCCCCGAGCCCGCCGCGCATGCCGAACAGGAAGCGGCGGTCGGGCATCAGGCGGAAGTAATGCAGGAGCAACCGGCTGTCGAAAGCCATCTGGGCACTGTTCCAGCCATTCGCGAGCTCATCGTCCGACAGCGGGCGTGTCACGAGCACAGAAGACTGCGCGGGCATGTAGCGCCCGGCGATCCAGGGGGGGAGCTCATCCGAGCTGTAGCCGTTCGTGGCGACGAGCAGAGTGTCGGCTTCGAGCGTGCCCTGCGGGGTGGTGAGACGATGCCGCCGCCCGTGTTCCTGCCCCGTCACCGGGCTGTTGGCGAAGACCCGCGCACCTGCGGCTTCGGTGGCTGCGAGCAACCCGGCGAGATAGCTGCGCGGATCGAGGCCGAATCCGACCGGCGTCGTGATCCCGCCGTGAAAGGCACCGGCCATGCCGAGGCCGGGAAGATCGTCCGCGCTGTGGAGTGTCGGCGTGACGCCGTAGGTCTCCTCGATCTCGCGGGCGCTTTCCTCGAACCGGATGCCGCGCTTGTGCGCGAGGAGTGTTTCGCCCTTGCTGTGGGTGTGCGCGTCGATCTCGTGGGTGCTGAGGAGTGATTTCACATGGGCCACGGCGTCCAGTTCGGCGCGGCGATAGGCGAGGCGGGCAGGCTTTCCATGGGCGCGGTCGAGCATGGCATCGGAGGCTTTCGAGCCGCCGAGGCAGCAGAACCCGCCGTTGCGCCCGGAGGCGCCCCAGCCGGGAAAACGGGCGTCGAGCACCGTAACCGAAACGCCCGCTTGCGCGAGGGCAAGGGCGGCGTTGAGGCCGGTGAACCCTGCACCGATGATGGCGACATCCGCCTTTTCAGCGCCCTGAAGGCCTGGCCGCTCAAGCGCGGTATCAGGCACTGTTTCGGCCCAGAAGCAGCGCTCTATCGGCGCGTCGGAATAAGCATAGGCGGGGAAGAGCCGCCCTGCGCCGCTCTTGTTCATGCCTCGGCGCGCTCGGCGGCGCGCATCTCGCGCTCGCGGCGCACGGCGGCGCTCTTGGAGGCGAGCGAGGCCGAGATGACCCCGACCGTGACGATGGATATCAGGATCGTGGACAATGCGTTGATCTCGGGGGAGACGCCGAGGCGGATCGACGACCAGATCTTGATCGGGAGTGTCGTCGCCGAGGGGCCAGACGTGAAGGAGGCGATCACCAGGTCATCGAGCGAGAGCGTGAAGGCCAGCAGCCAGCCCGAGATCACCGCTGGCGCGATGATCGGCAAGGTGACGAGGCGGAAGGCCTCCATCGGCGAACAGCCAAGATCGAGCGCGGCTTCCTCGAGCGAGCGATCGAAACTGACGA
>JAWLEL010000220.1:0-5004 GCA_041686165.1 Lentibacter sp. | reverse complement strand
CTTTCCGCCCAACGGGCGTGGCGAAATCGTCGCGCCCGTTTCAGGAAGGTCGAATGCGCTTTATGAAGGAAGCACGCAGAAGCCGGTTCTTGCTTTAGAGCCTGATCGGAAATGAGTTGAGTGAATTCAGCAGGTTGTGATTCTGTTCGGGTGTGAAGCTGAACGGAGATCAACATGGCCTGGACCGAACTCACTCGCGAGCAGCATAAGCGCACGGCGACGCGATATCCAAGTGATTTGACGGATGCGGAATGGGCCATCGTTGGCCCGCTTCTACCCGGCCCGAACCGGCTTGGGCGACCGCGAACGGTTGACCTGCGCCGTGTCTGGGATGCGATCCAGTATCTTGCCGCTGCCGGGTGCGCCTGGTCGCTGTTACCAAAGGACTTCCCGCCGGTATCGACGGTGCGATACTATTTCTACAGTTGGCGCAACGAGGGGCGTCTTGTCGGAATCAACCGCGAACTGGTCTCTGCCGCCCGCAGAGCCGAAGGCCGAGACGCCCCTCCCACAGCTGGCGTGATCGACAGCCAGAGTGTGAAGACCTCTGAAAACACGTCACTTTCCGGGTTCGATGCAGGCAAGCGGATCAAGGGACGCAAGCGTCACATCATCACGGACACCTGCGGCAACCTGATCGCGTGCCGGGTGCACACGGCCAATATCCAGGATCGTGACGGCGCGCCCGGGGTCTTTTCAAAGCTGCGTCGCGAGGCTCCGAAACTGCGCCATGTGTTCGCGGATGGCGGCTATGCCGGACGGAAACTGCGGGGTGCCCTGGTCAGCCTCGGGCGCTGGACGCTGCAGATCATCAAGCGATCCGATACGGCCAGCGGCTTCGAAGTGCTGCCCAGACGATGGGTGGTCGAACGCACCTTCGCATGGCTCGGACGATGCCGCCGCCTGGCACGAGACTGGGAGAAATCCATCGAAAGCGCAGAGGCATGGGTCCTCATCGCCCATATCAGACGCATGACGCGTCTCCTTGCAAGGCCCTGAAATCGTTCATGCCATATTGAATCGGACTCTTAGATGTGCAGCGCATTCAACAAATTGTGGAGCGTGTCCAAGTCTGGCGCGACACAATGTTGTTCATACGCGCGGAATAGGCGCCCCGCCGCTGTTTCCGCTGCGTTCCAGTGAAGCCCTTCTTCCAAAGCACCCACTCCCAACCGAAATTCGATCCTCTGCAATGTTGCTCCGGTCCTCAATGAGGCTCGCCCGAACCCTATGCCTCGCCACATCCTCGGCGAGGTCGCGATCACGGATCGCATTAGTGGCTATGTCGGTGTGATCAAGACAGTCAAGATCATACCAATGCCGGGCATAGCGATCACCTCCGCGAAACGCGCCCCTCAAGCAATAAGCATGAATGGCGGTGGCCTTCTCCCAGAACGTGCGTTCCGCCCGCATGACGCGTGGATTGGCGATTGTGTGAATCCCGGCGACAAAATGGACAGCGGAATCGGTCGGATGATCTGATCGTCGCGGAGCAAAATTCCGCATCTTGAGCCTGAAGCGAACGAGCTGAGGGCGGGGAGATGTATTCTGTGGAACTTTACAACCGGGTGCGCCGTGCGTGCCATGTTGAGGGGATGAGCAAGAGCGAGGCGGCGCGAATGTTCGGGATCGACCGGAAGACGGTTTCGAAGATCCTGAAGCACTCGGTGCCACCGGGGTATCGTCGATCGAAGTCGCCACCCCGTCCAAAGCTCGATCCGTTCATTCCGGTCATCGACCAGATCCTGGAGGACGACAAAGGCCAGCTGAAGAAGCAGCGGCACACGGCGAAGCGGATCCATCAACGGCTCCGGGACGAACACGGGTTTACCGGCGGCATCACGATCGTCACCGATTACGTGCGGGAGAAGAAGCGGCGGTCGCGCGAGGTCTTTGTTCCACTGTCGCATCCGCCGGGTCATGCCCAGGTCGATTTCGGTGAGGCAGTCGGCGTGATTGGCGGCGTCGAATGCAAGCTGCACTATTTTGCGATGGCCCTGCCGCATTCGGACGCGCTTTTTATCAAGACCTACCCCGCCGAGACGACCGAGGCATTCTGCGACGGGCACAATGGCGCTTTTGCATTCTTCGGCGGCATACCGCTGTCGATCCTGTACGACAACACCACGATCGCGGTGGCGAAGATCTGCGGCGACGGCAAACGGGACCGGACCCGAACCTTTGCCGAGTTGCAGTCGCATTACCTGTTCGAGGATCGGTTCGGCCGGCTGGGCAAGGGGAACGACAAGGGCAATGTGGAGGGCGTGATCGGCTATGGCCGGCGCAACTACATGGTGCCGATGCCACGCTTCGAGAGCTTCGAGGCGCTGAACACCTGGCTGGAGGAACAATGCATCAAGCGCCAGGACGACATCGTGCGCGGCCACGGCGAGACGATCGGTGAGCGGCTCATGCGGGACCTTGACGCGCTGATGCCGTTGCCGGCGGTGCCATATGACGCCTGCGAGAAGGTCAGCACCCGAGCGACGTCGATCTCCATGGTCCGCTATCGCAACAACGATTACTCGGTCCCGGTGGCTTACGCGCATCACGAGGTACAGGTTCGCGGTTATGTCCACGAGGTGGTCATCGGCTGTGGCGCCGAGGTGATCGCGCGGCACCGCAGGTCCTACGAGACGGCCGACATGGTCTTCGATCCGATGCACTTCCTGCCGTTGCTCGAACAAAAGGTTGGGGCTCTCGACCAGGCGGCACCTTTGCAAGGTTGGGACCTGCCGGACGCGTTCGCCACGCTGCATCGGCTGCTGGAAGCGCGGATGGGCAAGAAGGGCAAACGGGAATACGTGCAAGTTCTGCGGCTGCTGGAGACCTTCGAGATGGATCACGTCCACGGAGCCATCAGGCACGCGCTCGATCTCGGGGCGATCGGCTATGACGCGGTCAAGCACCTGGTCCTGTGCCGGGTTGAACGGCGCCCGCCGCGGCTCGATCTCGACATCTACCCCTACCTGCCCAGGGCCCACGTCGAGACCACGAAGCCGGCCAGCTACATGAGCCTGATGCCGGGGGCGGTTCCATGAGCGAGACCCCGCAGGTGCTGCTTCAGCACTACCTCAAGAAGCTCCGCCTGCCGACCTTCAACAGCGAATACGCCAAGCTGGCCCGGCAATGTGCGGCCGAAGGCAAGGATCATGCGCAATATCTGCTGCGACTCTGCGAGCTCGAACTGCCCGGCGGCGTGCGCCGCCAATCATAATCTGCGGGCGGATGCCCGCGGGCGGGAACGCCGGATGATCGAACGCCGGATCAAGGCGGCGAAGTTCCCCGCGACCAAAAGCCTCGACAGCTTCGACTTCAAGGCGATCCCGTCGCTCAACAAGGCACTGACCATGGAGCTGGCCCGCTGCGAGTTCGCCGATCGGCGGGAGAACATCATCGCCTTGGGTCCGAGCGGCACCGGCAAGACCCACATTGCCCTGGGCCTCGGGCTGGCCGCCTGTCAGAAGGGGCTGAAGGTGCGCTTCACCACCGCCGCCGCTCTCGTTCACGAACTCGTCGAGGCCATCGACGAGCGCCGTTTGCAACGCCTGCAGAAGATCCTCGCCAGCCAGGATCTCCTGATCATCGACGAGCTGGGCTTCGTGCCGCTCTCCAAGACCGGGGCCGAGCTGCTCTTCGAGATCATCTCGCAACGCTACGAGCGCGGCTCGATCATCATCACCTCGAACCTGCCCTTCGATGAATGGACCGAGGTCTTCGGCTCCGAGCGCCTCACCGGCGCCATCCTCGACCGGCTGACCCACCACGTCCACATTCTCGAGATGAACGGCGAAAGCTTTCGGCTCCGCCAGAGCCGCAAGACAAAAGCCTGATCCGAACCCGACCAGATCAACCTGAACTGGCCTTCGGCCAGTGCGCCTTGACGCGCGCCAGCTACTTGGGAGCGCACGCGCCAAGGCGCCTGCCAGATCCCAGCCACTGGGGACTATTCCGCCGGTTCTCTGACCCATTTTGCTCCGGGATTGACAACGGAGGAGTAGGCATTATACATCGGCGTGAAATTTCCCTATTCAATAGGTTGACAAGAAACTTACATTAATCTCTTTAGAGATCCTCAAAATCATCCGGGTAGGGTGAGCCTGGGGGGGGACACCGATAGCTGAAAAAAGCTTGCCTCTCCCGGCCTCACATATGCAATGAAAAAGAAGCGGACACGGACGTACCGCTCTCTTACGAAGATGAATGTGGTGGTACCATGGGGTTCCGTCTTGCGATGATCTCGCCACACCGTCCAAAAGTAAGATGCCCCTTAAATGGAAGATTAAGCCGAATGAGACAAAATGTGCTTCACCGTCGTTTTGTCGCTTTCCTGATATTTCTGTGGACCGCTTCATGTGGATTCACGCCAGTTTATGCGCCAGGTTCACAATCAAAAGCTACGTTGACGGACATTTCGGTAGCTCCTCCGAGAGGTAATCGCGCTAACTACCTTTTTGTCCGGGATTTGGAAAACCGAATTGGTCGAAATTTGAATGGTGCCAAGCGTCTCGAGCACAGTATACGTTTGTCTGAACAAGGTTTGGGTGCCTTTGGTCGTGAGAGAAACCGAATTCAAATAATAGGTAACGTCACTTATAATCTTGTATCCGTTGAGGATAATCGTTCTCTATTCAGGGGGAGCGTGAGCAACTTTGTTACCTTTATTGTGGATGACAATATCACGTCATCAGTACGTGCTGACGCACTGGAGCGCCTTATGAAGAGTCTAGTTGATCAAACGGTGACGCAGGTAATGGCACGACTTTCTGAACCCGCAAACGAATAACGCCGAAGGTTTGGCCTTTGAAGGGCCTCGTGCCGTCCAAGGCTGATTCAGGAGATGCGGGTTGTGAAGCGTATGCGCCGTCCCCGTCCCATTGATTTCTGCGGTTTCGTTGTCCTGACCGTATGTGCCGCCCCCGCCCCATTGAGATTTCGCTTGCGGGTGGGGTTTTCGGCGCATTCGGCTGACATTTTCGCCGTCGTGAGCGCTCAGAAAGAGCT
>JAWLEL010000219.1:0-5005 GCA_041686165.1 Lentibacter sp. | reverse complement strand
CCTGTTCATCCGTCACCTCCTGCGCCGCCCCGAGCGCGACGCGCTCGACGGCTTCATGGCCGATTTCACCGTGATCAACTGCCCCAGCTTCCAGGCCGATCCGAAAAAGCACGACTGCCGCTCCGAGACGGTCATCGCGATGAATTTCGACCGCAAGCTGATCCTCATCGGCGGCACGGAATACGCGGGCGAGAACAAGAAATCGGTCTTCACCCTGCTCAACTACCTGCTGCCCGAGAAAGGCGTCATGCCGATGCACTGCTCGGCCAACCATGCCACGGGCAACCCTGTCGATACGGCCGTGTTCTTCGGCCTGTCCGGCACGGGCAAGACAACGCTCTCGGCCGATCCCGCGCGCACGCTCATCGGCGATGACGAGCACGGCTGGTCGGATCGCGGCACCTTCAACTTCGAAGGCGGTTGCTATGCCAAGACGATCAACCTCAACCCCGAGGCCGAGCCGGAAATCTACGCCACGACCAAGAAGTTCGGCACCGTCATCGAGAACATGGTCTTCGACGAGGAGACGAAAGAGCTCGATTTCGACGATGACAGCCTGACGGCCAACATGCGCTGCGCCTATCCGCTGGACTACATCTCCAACGCCTCCGAAACGGCCCTCGGCGGGCACCCCAAGAACGTCATCATGCTCACCTGCGATGCCTTCGGCGTGCTGCCCCCCGTCGCCCGGCTCACACCCGCTCAGGCGATGTATCACTTCCTGTCCGGCTTCACATCGAAAGTCGCCGGAACAGAGCGCGGCGTGACGGAACCCGAGCCCACCTTCTCGACATGCTTCGGCGCGCCCTTCATGCCGCGCCGCCCCGAGGCCTACGGCAACCTCCTGCGCGAGAAGATCGCCAAGCACGGCGCGACCTGCTGGCTGGTCAACACCGGCTGGACCGGCGGCGCCTACGGTGTCGGCTCGCGCATGCCGATCCGCGCAACCCGCGCCCTGCTCACCGCCGCGCTTGACGGCTCGCTCGGCGATGCGACCTTCCGCAAGGACGAGAATTTCGGCTTCGAAGTCCCCGAGATGGTGCCCGGCGTGCCCGAAGTCCTGCTCGATCCGCGCCGCACGTGGGACGATCCCGAGGCCTATGACGTGCAGGCCGAGAAGCTGGTGAAGATGTTCGCGGACAACTTCGAGCAATACCTGCCCTATATCGACGACGATGTGAAAGCCGCCGCGATCGGCTGAGCTTTCGGCCGAGCGGCCCCCGCGAGATACCCGTTTTCTTTCGAAGAAAACGGCTCGGAAAATTCGAATTTTCCGGACCGGAATTTTCGAAAAATTCCGGTTTCCCGCGCCGGCGAATGCGCTCAGGCCGCGTTCTTGTTCGGCGGAAAGCGTTCCCAGGCGCGCGGCGTCGCATGTTCCACGCCATTGCGCGCGCGGATGCGCTTGATGACCAGCTTCCCGAGGTCGGGGCTGTCCACATGCACGGAGCGGCGGTTGAGATACCAGTAGAGATAGCGGCTGATCGTCGAAGCGTCATGCCCCGGCCCCTCGATCACCTCGCCCACCTGGCTCAGATCGGTGATCTCGAAGGCCGCGTGGCGATAGTCCGACACGCCGAAGACCATCACCTTGCGCCCGTGCAGGAGCGAGTCGAACCCCGCGCCCGAATTGACGCAAGCCACGGCGCTTGCGCGCGCCGAAATCTCGTGAACATTCTGCTGACTCTGGTAGACCCCCGCCTCCGGATCGACCACCTCTTCGAGCAAAGCCTCGATCTCGGGGCTCTCGCAGAGCGGATGCCGCTTGATGACGACCGCCCTGTCGCCCCGCTGCGCGATGATGGCCCGCACCATCTCTTCGGTCTCGAATCGCTTGAGCGTCATGACCGTATCGTCCTGGCATTGCAGGTAGATTGCCACGTAGCCATCGGGAATGTCGTGCTCTGTCGCTTCCGACATGCGATGATACCGCGCGAGTCCGGCATTGATATACCGCCGCCGAAGCGCCTTCATGAACTGCCGCGCCTCCCGTCGGCCCACGTCCATCCATTCGGGCTCCGCATCCACGACAGAAGCCCAGCCCGAATAGCCCGCCTCGTCGAGCAGCATGTAGTCATGCAGGTAGCCGCCCTTGACGTTGAGAATGTCGGGCCGGGTCACGAGCGTGTGGTAGGTGAGATAGAATAGCCCGTTCTGCTCAGGCACCTTGTAGGGCTTGTGCTTGATGACCGAACGATAGCCGTTCTCCTCAAGCGCCGCATGCACGCGGGTATAGAACCGCGCCATAGTCGAGCGCGGATAGCGCTTGATCCGCCCCGGTGCGAAGAGAACGATCTTCGGAAAATCCTGCTGTGCCACGGCCTTGCGCCCTCGATGCTTGTGCCCCCCAAGCATGCGGAAAAGTCCTAGCAGCGCCTCCTCGCCGGATCAAGCGGGCCGCGCAGCGCGGGTTGCTGCGTGAGTCCCAAAGCCCACAGTCAGCCCATCAGACCCTTGCGGATAAGGTTCAGCCCCGCCAGGAAAAGCACGACCTGCGTGAGGCGCTTGAAGCTCTTCTGGTCGATGCGCTCATGCAGGCGGAAGCCGATCTGAAGACCGAGCAGCGCAGGGACGAGCATCGCCGCGGAAAAGGGCAGCGTCCTGGCGTTGAGAACGCCTGAGCCGAGATGCGAGATCACCAGCAGCACGGCCCCGAGGCCATAGATGATCCCCTGAATGCGCAGGCTCTCGCGCTTCTCCACATCGAGCGTGCCCAGATACATCACGGTTGGCGGTCCCCAGATCCCCGACACCCCGCCGATCGCCCCGGCGACGCCACCGAAAAGCGCCTCGAAGCGTTTGGGCGCGCGCGCGAAGCTCGGCGACCAGCCCAGAAGCTGCAGCCCGGTGAACAGGCTCACGATCACCCCGATCGACAGGAGCATCACCGACGCCGGCACGAGGCTCACGAGCTGCGCGAAGGCAAGCAGCATCAGCCCGCCCGCCATGAGGAAGATCCGGAACCGCACCACCGCCGCCCAGACCTCCCCCGCCCCGTGGCGGAAGGCCTGCTGCAGGTTCGTCGCCACCGTTGGCAGGATCAGCCCCGCCAGCGCCAGCTCGGGCGTAACGAAGCTCGACAGGCCGGAGATCATCACCATCGGCATCGCGAAACCGACCATGCCCTTGACCGTCCCCGCGACCAGCGTGACAAGGCAGGCAAGCGCGAAGAGCGCGGGCGACAGATCGGAAAGAAACATATCCATATCGGAATGCGTATACCTGCATCGGCGCAAATGCACCCGAAAAATCGCGCGCAACAATTGGTCCGATTGCCGCAGCGCGGCGTATTTTAATTGCGCTGCATATGCTAAATGGCTAAACCCGACCCGTAAGAAAAAGAGGCCCTCACCATGGACGGACAAGACATCAAGATGCCCGACGCCATCATCCTCCCCGATCTGCTCAAGCTCACCAGGGCCGCCGTCGCACCTGCCGAGGCGCTGCTCGAAAAGGCCATTTCGCGTCTGCGCGAGGAATTGAGCGAAGAGGGCCGCATCTCCGGCCGCCTCATCGAGGAAAACCAGACCGCCGCCCATGGCCTCGCATGGCTCGCCACCTACGTGGAAAGCCTGCGCCAGATGCAGGCCTGGGCCGAACGGCTCGAAGACGAAGGCAAGTTCGGCGAGGCCGAGCAGCTCATTCACCAGATCGCCTTCGGTGAATATCTCTGGCAGGTATATGGCGGCATCCAGATGAACCAGGGCGAGATCATCCGCCTTCAGGATATCGGCCTTGCCCAGGACGATGCGCGCGGCCTCATGGCCCCCGAAGTCATGGCTCTTTGCGAGAAAGGCAATTCGCAAGCTGCACGGCTGCGCCTTGTCGCCTTGATGCAGGAACAATCGGCCGAGATCACCGTCGGCAAGACGGGGCTCGATGACGAGCTGGAGATGATCCGCGAACAATTCCGCCGCTACGCCGTCGAAAAGGTCGAGCCCCACGCCCATGAGTGGCACCTCAAGGATGAGCTGATCCCGATGGAGATCATCGAGGAGCTGGCCGAGATGGGCGTCTTCGGGCTGACCATCCCCGAGGAATATGGCGGGCTTGGCCTCTCCAAGGCCTCGATGGTCGTCGTCTCCGAGGAGCTCAGCCGCGGCTATATCGGCGTCGGCTCCCTCGGCACCCGCTCCGAGATCGCCGCCGAGCTGATCGAATGCGGCGGCACCGAGGCGCAGAAGGAACACTGGCTGCCCCGGATCGCCAGCGCCGAGATCCTGCCCACGGCCGTCTTCACCGAGCCCAATACCGGCTCAGACCTCGGCGCCCTGCGCACCCGCGCGGTGAAGACCGACGCGGGCGACTACGAGATCACCGGAAACAAGACATGGATCACCCATGCCGCGCGCACCCATGTGATGACCCTGCTGGCCCGCACAGACCCGCAGAGCACCGATCACCGCGGCCTGTCGATGTTCCTCGCCGAGAAGACGCCCGGCACCGATGAAGACCCCTTCCCCACCCCGGGCATGAGCGGCGGCGAGATCGAAGTGCTGGGCTATCGCGGCATGAAGGAATACGAGCTGGCCTTCGACGGCTTCAAGGTCAAGGGAGAGAACCTTCTGGGCGCCGAAGAGGGCCAGGGCTTCAAGCAGCTCATGCAGACATTCGAAGCCGCCCGCATCCAGACCGCCGCCCGCGCCGTCGGCGTCGCGCAATCGGCGCTCGATGTCGGGATGCAATACGCCGAGGACCGCAAGCAATTCGGCAAATCGCTGATCGCCTTTCCACGCGTCGCAAGCAAGCTGGCCATGATGGCTGTCGAGATCATGGTCGCGCGGCAATTGACCTATTTCTCCGCCTGGGAAAAGGACAACGGCCGCCGCTGCGACCTCGAGGCCGGCATGGCCAAGCTGCTGGGCGCCCGGGTCGCATGGTCCGCAGCCGACAACGCGCTGCAGATCCACGGCGGCAACGGCTTCGCGCTGGAATACAAGGTCTCCCGCATCCTCTGCGACGCCCGCATTCTCAACATCTTCGAAGGTGCTGCCGAGATTCAGGC
>JAWLEL010000218.1:0-5007 GCA_041686165.1 Lentibacter sp. | reverse complement strand
CCGCCCGCCAAGGTGACGGCCTCCAAGGGACGCGTTTCACCAAGCTGGGCGAGGGGGCGATAGTAGGTCTTCGTCATGGTGTTACTTGTCGCACACTCACCCAATGAGACAAGGCTCAGGTCGCCGGATCATCGAACGAGAGCTGCCTGATACGCAGATCTTCGGTGTTTTCCGGCAGGTCTCCGCCGAAAACGAGAAGCTCCACCGCGTCCAGCTCCCGCGCGAACCATAGCGCAAGTTCGAGAGCATCGCCCTTTTGCGCAGACGGCCCGTCCACGGCATCGAGAACGATCTTGGAAGGTGCCCAGACGCTGATCTGATCGTTTTTCATCGCCCAGTCCAGCTCGGTGCGGGTTCCTACGACGACACAGCGCTTGTCGCGACCCGCGAGAACCCAGGCATTCTGTTCGATCGCGAGCAGGTCGATCCGTCGCTGCGCGAGAGCGGCCGAGGCTTGCGGCGCTGGAACATCGGCCGACCCCACGCAGATCAGAAGGGGCTGTCCACTGGCTTCAATCGCGTCGATATGCCCGCTGAGGTGCGCCGATGCGATCATTTCGTTGGGCAGGTAGATCACCAGCGGATGCGGCTTGTCTTCCTCCTCGTGATCAGGTTGCGTCCCTTCCGCGGCACGCACGATCTCCACGCCAAGAGCGCCGGGGCCACGGTCCAGCTTCTCGATGCGCACGAAGACGCGCTGCGCTTGCGGCTCCCAAAGGATCCGTTCGGCGATCCGTTCTGCAAGGGTTTCGAGCAGGTTCAGCCGCTCCTCGGCCAGCGCGTGCGCGATGGCCTCGGTGACCTTGTCATAGGAGAGGATCTTGTCCACGTCATCGTCGATCTCGCCGTCAAGCGGCTTGACCTCGACAACAACGTTGAAACAGATCCGCTGTGTCGTGCCCCGCTCGGCCTGAAAGGCTCCGATTTCCACTTCGACGACGTGATCGCGCAGCGAAATCCTGTCGAGCGGCGCTTGGCCGGCCGTGGCGCGCGAGCGCATGTCGGGATGGGCGAAAGCCTGGGTGATCTCGCTTGGCATGGTCCAGCCTATGGTTCTTGCGTCTAAGCCACGCCTATACCCTGCCACACCACGGGGCAAACCACGAGAGCCGTCGCTTCATGGAGCGCCTGCGACTCTCTGGCCCTAAAGCCTTCCGCCAAAAACCTGAAACACTGCCTTTGGCGGAGCGCGGAGCATGGCTTGGTCGATGCGCGCGCCCCGCCTTTACCTGATGTCTGAGGTTAGAGGCGGGACGCTTCAGTTGCTCGAAAGACGAGTTGGCTGGCGATAGAAGTGATGGAACCCGATCGTCGCGGTGCGAGGGAAGCTGCGGGCCCAGCGCGGGCTTACGGCCTTCGTATGATAGTGGGTCGCGCCCTTGGTCAGCGGGCGGGCGGCTCCGTTCACCATCAGCTTCGCGATCTTGCCGACGCTGGCGAAGGCGCGCGGCTCGGAGATGACTTCGGCGCGGCCGTCGCATGTATAAGTGAACTGGCAGGCATACTTGCGGCCCGTGCCCTGCTTGACCACACCGCAAACACTGTTGGGATAGCTGGCGCTGGCCACGCGGTTCATGATAACTTCGGCAACCGCGAACTGCCCCTTCACGCTCTCGCCGCGCGCTTCGAAGTAAAGCGCTTCAGCGAGACAGCGCCATTGGGCTCCGCCCGATGCCTTGGGCTGCGCGGCGAGCCAGGACTTGGAGTACGACATGTCACCTGCCGACGCCTGCGTTGATCCTGACTGTTCGAGTAGCCCGTTCAACTGCTCTTGCGGGATCGCACCGAGAGAACGGGTTTCTTTTTCGAAGAGCCGCTTGAGCGAAGCATCGGCTTGCGCGGTCGCTCCGGCCAGTGTCATAAGGGCTATGGCGGCGAATAGGCGTTTCATGCCAGATCTCCTAAACGGACAGGGAAACTTTCGTCAACCAGCGGGTGTCTAGGAAAAATGGCCCTGCCTAGCAAGTCATGGCCGCCTTGCGTGCAAGGCATATGTCGCAGATTTGCGCGGAAAGTTGCCTGCTGATCATCATCTGGTGGAGATCAACCCCGGTCCTACCCGGTCTTGTCCCGTATCGCCAACTGCGCTGCAGCGAGACGCGCCACCGGAACCCGGAAAGGCGAGCAGGACACGTAGTCAAAACCGGCATCGCGGCAAAACGCGATGGATTCGGGGTTCCCGCCATGTTCACCGCACAGCGAAAGAACCAGCTCCGGCTTCGAGGCGCGGCCTCGGTTTGCAGCGATTTCGAGCAGCTCGCCGACACCCTCGGTATCGAGAGTATGGAAAGGGTCCTCCGGGTAGACCCCGTTTTGCACATACACCGACATGAAACGCCCCGCATCGTCACGCGACAAGCCGTAGGTCATCTGCGTCAGGTCATTCGTGCCGAAGCTCAGGAAGGAAACATGCGGCGCAATGTCGTCCGCGCGCAGCGCGGCACGCGGCGTCTCCACCATCACGCCGAGACGATACTCGAAGTCCTTGCCCGTCTCGGTGCGCACCGCCGCGGCAACGGCATCGACACGCGTCTTGACCAGCTCGACCTCGCGCCGCGCCGAGACCAGCGGGATCATGATCTCCGGCACAAGCGGCTCGCCTTCGCGGCTGGCCTCGATCGTAGCCTCGAAAATCGCCCTGGCCTGCATGTCGTAGATCTCGGGGACCGTCACGCCAAGGCGCACACCGCGCATGCCCAGCATCGGGTTGTATTCACCCAGCGCCTCGACGCGCTTCGTCACATCGGATACGGGAAGATCGAGCGCCTCGGCCAGCTCGCGGTGACCCGCCTTGTCATGGGGCAGGAACTCGTGCAACGGCGGATCGAGCAGCCGGATACAAACCGAACTTCCCTGCATGATGCGGAAGAGCTCGATGAAATCGGCCCGCTGCATCGGCAAGAGGCGCTCCAGCGCCGCCCGGCGGTCTTCGGAGTTGTCGGCGAAGATCATCTCGCGCATCGGTGTCAGCCGCGCATCTTCGAAGAACATGTGTTCCGTGCGGCACAGGCCGATCCCCTCGGCGCCGAAGTTCTTTGCCATTTCCGCGTCGCCCGGCGTGTCGGCATTGGCGCGCACCCCGATATCGCGCACGCCGTCCGACCAGGCCATCAGCTCCTTGAAGGCCCCGTCATGGGCCGCCTCGACAAGCTCCGCCGCCCCGGCCAGAACATCTCCGGAGGTTCCGTCCAGTGTGATGACATCCCCCGCCTTGAAGACCCGCCCGTCTGCGGCCGTAAGCGTGCGCTTCTTGGTGTTGAAAGTGATATCCGAGGCGCCCACGACACAAGGCAGGCCGATGCCGCGGCCGATGACGGCCGCATGGCTCGTCATGCCGCCGCGTTCCGTCAGGATCGCCGAGGCCGCGTGCATGCCGCGGATATCCTCGGGGGAGGTTTCGCGGCGCACGAGAATACAGGGTTCTTGACGCGCGGCACAGGCCTGGGCTTCCGTCGAGGTGAATACGATCTTCCCGAAGGCCGCACCGGGGCTCGCGGCCACGCCTGTCCCGATCCTGTCACGCTCGACATCCGGATCCACCTGCCGGTGCAGAAGCTCGTTGAGCGCGCGTGGCTCGACGCGCATCAGCGCCTCCTCGCGCGAAATGATCCCGTCATTGGCCAGGTCGACGGCAATCCGCACAGCCGCGCGGGCCGTCCGGGAGACGCGCACACCGTCGAGCAGGTGCAACTCGCCATTCTCGATCGCGAACTCCGCCTGCATTTCCGCGCGCAGTTTCTCCCGCATGAGCCTTGTGTAGGCAATGAGCTTCTCGAAGGCCTCCGGTGCAAGCTCTTCCAGCGAAACGCCGCGCGCGTCCTTTTCGAGGAAGATCGCTTCGGCATCATCCTTGAGCGCATCCCGGCCCTGGCTTTGCGACAGGTAGCGCCCGGTAATCTGGGCTTCGCCGCTGGTGCTGCTCACAAGCTGGATCACACCCGAGCCGCTTTCTCCCGCGCCGATGCCGAAGACCATCTTCTGGACAACAAGACCAAGCCCCGCATCGGCCGGCGCGCCCTTGGCCTGCCGCAAGAGGCGCGCCGTGGTGCCCTCCCAGGCCCGCGCCATGGAGCGCAGAACGGCAGCAAGCTGTTTCGAGGGGTCTTGCGGAAACTCTTCCTCGGCCTCGTCCTCGTAGGCGGCCAAGGCGGCGGCAAGCCCCTCGCTGCCGCGCGTGTCGATCTCCTCGAAGACGTCCGGATCGAGCCGGGCGACATGCACCGCGTAGGACTGCACGAAGCGCATGTAAATGAGCGCCGCCGCGTCCTGGCCCAGCGCCTCGCTCAGCTCGGCATAGCGTTTGTCGTTCATGCCGATGTTGAGCACGGCCCCCGGCCCGCCCCAGTCAGGGTCTTCCGAGGAGGGCCGCACGCAAAGAAGCGGGGCTTCTCCGAAAGGTGCGAGCAGGGCCGCCATGTCGGGCATATGCCCGGCGGCGATCTCATGGACGGTCTTGAAAGAAAGCGCCACCGTCACCGGCACGGGCAAGTCGAGCCTGACAAGACGCTGCAAGCATTTTGCCCGCCCCCCATGGGAGCGTGACGCCAGCGGCGCATCGGCTGTGATCAGCGTGATATCAGGACCAGTATTCTGCACTGCGGCAGAATAGCCGTTTTGATTGCCCGCGCAAGCCTAGCCTTCGAGCCTGCTCAGATCGGCCACCCCGGAGCAAACGCTACGAATACGGCTCAGAAGGTTGAGCCGGTTGCGCCGCAACACATCGCTTTCGGCGTTGATCTGCACGGCCTCGAAGAAAGAATCGACCGGCGCACGCAGGCTGGCCATGGCGCTCATGGCCTCTGCGAAATCCTCGGCCTCCATGGCGGGCTTGATCCGCGCGTCAGCCGCGTCCAGCGCCGCGAAGAGGGCCTTCTCTTCGTCCGTTTCCGCGAACTTCACATCCGCGCCGAAGCTGTATTCCACGCCGTCCTTCTCCTCGGCCTGTGTGAGGATGTTGTTGGCCCGCTTGAAACCCTGGATGAGGTTCTCGCCATCCTCGGTCTTGAG
>JAWLEL010000217.1:0-5016 GCA_041686165.1 Lentibacter sp. | reverse complement strand
CCGCGCGGCACCATGGCATCGAGCCACTCCGGCCCCTCTTCGGGGTGCAGCACCATGTCGGGAAACCGGTCGAACAGGGCCAGGATCGCAACGCGCCCTTCTTCGCGTGCCAGCTTGGCGCCAAGGCACAGATGGATGCCCTGCCCGAACGTCAGGTGACGGTTTTGCTGGCGCTCGATATCGAAGGTCTCGGGGGTGTCGAACTTGCGCGGATCGCGGTTGGCCGAGTTGACCATGACGAAGACCCGCTCCCCCTCGCGCAGGGATTTCCCGTGCCGTTCGTGATCTTCAGCGACAACGCGCACCAGCGCATTGGTCGGGCCGTCATAGCGCATCACCTCTTCGATGGCACTGTCGATCAGCTCGGGGTTCGCGCGCAACCGGGCCAACTGGTCGGGATGGCGCAGGAGATGCAGCGTGGCATTGCCGATCAGGTTGGTTGTCGTCTCATGACCGGCAAACAGCACGAGGATACATGTCGCCACCAGCTCGTCGGCCGACAGCTTGTCGCCCTCGTCGCGCGCATTGATCAGGTCCATCAGGAAACCGGGCTTCGGGTCGCGGCTGCGTTCGGCCACCAGCTCGCGGAAATAGGCCGACATCTTCTGACACCCTCGGGCCGCCCGCTCGTATTTGTCGCCCGAATTGCGCGCGCCGCCGATGAAGACCGCCATGTCATCGGACCATTCCTTGAACTCGTCGAGCATATCGCGCGGGACATCGAGCAGGTCCATGATCACGAAGGCCGGCACCTGCAACGCGAATTCACGAATCAAGTCCACGTCGTCCGCGCCCCGTTCCTCAAGGCGATCCAGAAGCATCCCCGTGATGTCCTCGATGTTGGGCCGCATGTCCTCGATCGCCTTCGCGGTGAAGGCATGGCGCATGATGCGGCGCAGCCGTGTATGATCGGGCGGATCGCGAAACGCGAGCCAGAGATTGAGATAGTGTATGATGTCCTTGAGCAGCTCGGCCTCTTTCGGTGGAAGCGCCGAGTAGAACTTCACCAGCCTGTTGACCGACAACGCATCGGACAACAGCATGTCCCGAACATCGGTGTAGCGGGTAATGATCCAGGATTTCAACGTGGGACACCAATGCACCGGGTCATTGTCACGCAAGCGCGCGTAAACCGGGAAAGGATTTGCCATCACTTCGGGATCGGACGGGTCGTAGACAAGCTCTGGGACGGTCTGTGCGGCCTTCAAGATGATCTCCCTTGCTTTTCGCGCTGTATTAATACCAAACGTTCGTTTGCTTAATACGCGCGATTTGGGCTAAATACAAGTCGGCAGGCGTCGACATTCCGCAAGGAAGTCGATTTGATCTGGCAAGAATGCATCCGGGCGGTCCGGATGCGCGATAGGAATGAATGGAGACATCAGACATGAAGATGGACGGAATGGCTGCCATCGTGACAGGCGGCGCTTCGGGCCTGGGTGGCGCGACAGTCGAGGCGTTGGCTGCGGCAGGCGCACGGGTCGCAGTGTTCGATCGCGACGCGCAACAGGGACAGGCCAGGGCCGATGCCGTGGGCGGCGTCTTCTGCAACGTCGATGTCACCGACGAAACCGATGTCGAAGCGGCGCTGGCCGAGGCCGAGGGCCTGCATGGCAAGGCGCGCATATTGGTGAATTGCGCGGGGATCGGCCCGCCGACCAAGGTTGTCGGCCGCGATGGCCATGCCGCGCCGCTTGCCGGGTTCAAGCAGGTGATTGACGTGAACCTCAATGGCTCGTTCAACGTGCTGTCCAAGTTCGCCGCCGCGCTCCACGAGGCCGATCCGATAGGCGAAGAACGGGGTGTCATCATAAACACCGCCTCGGTCGCCGCCTATGACGGGCAAATCGGCCAGGCGGCCTACTCTGCCTCCAAGAGTGGCGTGGTCGGCATGACCCTGCCCATCGCGCGCGAGCTGGCACGCTACGGCATACGCGTCATGACGATCGCACCGGGCCTGTTCCTGACACCGCTTCTGATGACCTTGTCGGAAGAGGTCCGTGCCTCGCTGGGGGCGCAGGCGCCCTTTCCCAGCCGCCTCGGCGATCCGGGCGAATTCGCTCACCTGGCCTGCTCGATAGTGGAAAACCCGATGCTGAACGGCGAAACGATCCGCCTTGACGGCGCTATCCGCATGGCCCCGAAATGAGCGCGCCGATGGAACGAGCGGGCATTTCGGCCCGCGCTCTCGACCTCGCCGACACTGTCGAAGCCTTCGTGCGCGACACCGTTGTCCCTTTCGAAAATGACCCGCGCCTCGGCGCGCATGGCCCAACCGACGATCTCGTGCATGAATTGCGCGCCCTGGCCCGTCAGGCGGGTGTGCTGACCCCGCATATCCTGCCTGATGGCGGCCACCTGACGCAGCGCGAAACCGCCGCTGTGCTGATCCGCTCGGGCTTGTCGCCGCTCGGGCCGATCGCCTGCAACACCGCTGCGCCCGACGAAGGCAACATGTTCCTGATCGGCAAGGTCGGCTCACCCGACCTGAAAGAGCGTTTCCTCGCCCCGCTGGTCGCGGGCGATCAACGCTCGGCCTTTTTCATGACGGAGCCAGCCGAGGACGGCGGCGCGGGCTCGGACCCGATGATGATGCAAACCACATGCCGACCCGACGGCAATCATTGGGTGATAAGCGGACGCAAGGCCTATATCACCGGCGCTGAGGGTGCCGGGGTCGGCATCGTGATGGCCAAGGCCGAGGAAGGCGCATGCATGTTCCTTGTCGACCTGCCCGACCCGGCGATCCGCATCGAACGTGTGCTCGACACCATCGACAGCTCGATGCCCGGTGGACATGCGGTCGTCGAGATCGACAACCTGCGTGTTCCCGCCGACCAGATGCTTGGTCAACCGGGCGAGGGGTTCAAATACGCTCAGGTCCGGCTCGCGCCGGCGCGGTTGTCCCATTGCATGCGCTGGTTGGGCGCCTGCCTGCGGGCCCATGAAATCGCTTCGGACTATGCCAACCGCCGTATGGCCTTCGGCAAGGTGTTGATCGATCACGAAGGCGTCGGGTTCATGCTGGCCGAAAACCGCATTGACCTGAAACAGGCAGAATTGATGACCTACTGGTGCGCTGACGTCCTCGATTCGGGGGCTTACGGCACCACCGAAAGCTCCATGGCCAAGGTAGCCGTCTCCGAAGCGCTGATGCGCGTGGCAGATCGCAGCGTCCAATGCATGGGCGGCCAGGGCGTCAGCGGTGACACGATCGTCGAACAGGTGTTCCGCGAGATCCGAGCATTCCGCATCTATGACGGCCCGACGGAAGTTCACAAATGGAGCCTGGCGAAAAAGATCAAGCGCGACTGGGAAAAGCAAAGGTGAGCGATGTCTCTCCGGCGCGGGCTTGCCGCCATGAGCCGCCCCGCCGGAGACAAGCCTCTTCATGACGAGAGGATTCACGTCCTCTTTTCATGCTCTTCGGCTTGATCCGGGGAGACGCGCTCTCGGCGTGCATGGCAGGGACCGAAACGCCTGCTGTGCGTCACACGTCGAATTCGATCGCGTGTGAAAACTTCCTGCCCAGAGAAAGCGCATGCGCAGCCCCGTGCGCAACGCAGTATTTCGGGTTTTCGGCAATGACGGCTCTGATGCCAAGGCGGTCTGTCAAGTCTTCGTCCAGCCCGTCGAGCAAGCTGCCTCCACCTGCGATCGTGATCCCGTCGGCATATATATCCGAGGCAAGATCGGGCGGCGCCTTTTCCAGGACCTCTCGAATGTTGGTCTCGATGATATCGATCAACGGGCTTATCGCGTCACAATAATCGCTTTGCGTCGTGCTTGCCGCTTTGGGCAAACCGTCCAGACTGCCAATGCCTGAAATTGTCAAAGCTTCTGATTTTGCAGGTCTTGCTGGCGCGCGTGCGCATCCGATCTCGATCTTTACCTGCTCTGCTGTCGCGTATCCGATGTGCAGCTCCAGCTTTTTCTTGATGCTTTGAATGAGACTGTGATCAAAGTGAAGCCCCCCGACCTTGATTGACTTGGCGCTCACGATTCCGCCCAATGCGACCAGTGCAATTTCCGTGGTCCCGCCCCCGATATCAACAATCATGGAGCCTTTTGGCTGAAGAACGGGTAGTTGTGCACCAAGCGCCGCGGCCATCGGTTCCGCGAGCAGGCCCACCCTGCGCGCCCCTGCCGCGATAATGGCTTGTTGTATCGCTCTTTTTTCAACCGGCGTGGCCCCGAAAGGCACACAGACCACAACTTCAGGCTTGAAAATCCTGGTTGACGGGGCAGCCTTCTTGAAGAACTGCTTTATCATCTCCTCAGCGTCGTCGAAATTGGCGATTACGCCTTCGTTCAAGGGTTGGCTTGCGTATATGCTGTCGGGAGTCTTCCCGAGCATCAGCTTCGCGTTATCGCCAACGGCCAGGAATTTCCGCTTGCCCTTTGCCGTTTCGAACGCCACCACCGACGGCTCATCAAGCACGATTCCATGACCTGACGTCACGATGACCGTGTTCGCCGTGCCCAAGTCTATCCCGAGCTTAGGTGCTAAAATCATACCCGCCACCTGTCCTTCTGACTCCTGGCCGAGTGCTCAATTTTTAAGCACAGCGCAAGCGTGCAAAAGAGTGTGCATGTATCGAAATAGCCGAAGATGACGCCTTTCGTCAGCTCAGCCTGCTCCTGTGGCGGCGCGATATTCCAGAATGGTTGGATATCTCTTTATCTATCAGAATTTTGCAGCAAGCACACATGGAAATGTCTCGAGAAAACCGGACAGGTGATCCAGGTGGATTCCCGGCTCCCGATCGGGCAGGTCTGCAGGGGCCAAGGCGTGAAGATGACAAGGTGGAGAGCCAAGAGCCGGAGACAGGCGTCGCATTCCTGCATGCGCGAGGTGCCGCCATCGCCGATCTCGACAGCGCGAACTTTATCTTCTGATCCGATAACACTCTGACCAGAAGTTTTTCGGCCCCTGACCGGACGCATTCGAGCGTCGCGCCTCCCCGCAGCCTGGTACATTCGGTCAAAGGCAGGAGGTGTCAGATCAGGGCAAGG
>JAWLEL010000006.1:0-22318 GCA_041686165.1 Lentibacter sp. | reverse complement strand
TCATTGATCTCTTCGAGCGTTTCGATGCAATCGGCGGCAAAAGCCGGAGCAACCACTGCGATTCGACGCTTTCCGTCTTCCTTGGCCAGCCGCGCAACTTCCTCGACGGTGTAGGGTTTGAGCCATTCCTCGCGCCCGAAGACCGACTGGAAGGTCGTTACAACCTCGATATCGTCCCAGCCGAGCCGTTCACGCAGGAGCCGCGTCGTCTTCTGGCATTGGCAATGATAGGGATCACCCTGCATGAGGTAGCGCTTCGGCATGCCGTGATATGAGACCACGAGGGTCTCCGGACGCTGCTCCATCGCATCGACAGACCTTTCGATCGAGGTTGCCAGGGCTTCGATATACCGCGGATCATCGAAATAGCGCGCCACCGTACGCGCCGCAGGCTGCCAGGTTTCTTTCATGAGCGCACGGAAGAACTGGTCATTCGCCGTTGCCATCGTTGCACCGGCATACTGCGGATAGAGCGACAGGAACAGGATGCGGTCACATCCGCGCGCGACAAGCTCGGCTACTTTGCTCTCAGTCGACGGGTTCCCATAGCGCATGCAGAACTCCACGACGACGTCATCTCCGAATTCCTCGGCAATCCGTTCACGGACCGCTTCGGTCTGCTCCTTGGTTATGGTCATGAGCGGGCTCTCGCCCTCATCTTCATTCCAGATCGATTTGTAGGCTTCACCGCTGGAGAACGGCCTTTTCGAGAGGATGATGAGCTGCAAAAGCGGCTGCCACTTCCACGATGGGATATCGATCACGCGCTTGTCGGACAGAAACTCGTTGAGATACCGGCGCATAGACCAATAATCATAGTTATCCGGCGTCCCGAGATTGGCGAGCAAAACGCCGATCTTGGGTTTCTTCACTTCAGGGTGACCCTGAGGAAGCGGCCCGACCTCTTGCGTCTTCATATCTTTCATTCCGTGTCCTCTTTGCCTTGAATCTCGCCAGGACGATCATTCAGGTTTATTTCATCAGTCTTCAATGCGTCAGCGAGCCGCGCCTTGGCCGTGCCGGGCCTTAGAGGCTTTTGCTGGCTTTCGTGTGGTGACCACCCCGTGAGGAAAAGCACATCGAAAGTCGCAATGATACGACTTTCCGCGCCCGGGAAGTGAGTCCGGTAAAGCTCATCTGCCAGTGCGAACAGCTCTTTCTTCTCAAAACCCTTTTTTCTCATCGAGAGTGCATTTGTCTCCCCCATACGCCGCAAGTCCGCAATCAGATGGAAGATAGTTTCATAGCTGACCTTCAGCTCGATCTTGTCCACAACAGGAAGCGCAAAACCTGCGCGCTGCATGAGACTACCCAGATCCCTGATTTCCGCCATCATGGCCACCCGCGGAGAGAGACCCCCATGAAGCGCGATCTCGGCCTCCGACATGGCACTGCGCAATTCGTGAAGCGTCTCGCCTCCGAACATCACACCGATAAACAAACCGTCGGGTTGAAGAGCCTTACGAGACTGGATGAGCTGGCCTACGATATCATTGGACCAATGCAATGACATCGCGTGCACGACAAGGTCATGCTGCCCCGCCTCTACAGCCAGCGTTTCGTCGTCGTCGATGTGTCTGGCTTCCGCCGGAAGCGCCTCTCGCCACCCGGGCAATTCAGGTCCGATCAAAAGAGGCGCGCTAAACGTTCTGTTAACCATGCCGAGGCGAAACTGGAGCTCATCGATCGCCGCGGTATGGGCAAAGTCGGCGTCCCGAACACGCGCGCGCGAGCGGTGCCGTTCAAGGGCCTGCCTATCGGTATGTTTTGGGCGGTCATTCATGGGAAATGAATATGGTCTGGCGCAAAGGGATTCAAACAGTTGTTGAGACGCTCTATCCTTCAGCCTGTCTGAGCTGCGGCGTGCCAGTCGATGTCCAAGCAGGCTTGTGCGCCCAGTGCTGGCTGTCATGTCACTTTATTGCGGGGCTGGTCTGCGACACCTGCGGAAAGCCCTTGATCGGGCAATCTCAGGAAGACGAGATATGCGATGATTGTCTTGAAAGCCCCCGTTCATGGCGCGCTGCCCGAGGTGTCTTCCTCTATGAAGAGCGGGCGCGAAACCTGGTGTGGGGCCTCAAGTATTCCGACAGATCCGAAGTTGCCAGCACGGCGGGGCCCTGGCTTCTTCGGGCGATCACTCCCATCTTGCCGGAAAACCCCCTGATCGTGGCTGTTCCCCTGCACTGGACGCGGATCTTGAAGAGGAAATACAACCAATCGGAACTGCTGGCCCGCGCACTGGCCAAGTCAGGTAATTTTGAGCTTGCGCCCGAGCTATTGAAGCGTGTGAAGCGCACTCCCGAGCTTGCCGGTCTCAGGAAAGACGCGCGGGAAAACGCATTGCGAGGCGCGATCGAGGTCAAGTCAAGCCAGCGCAAGCGCGTTGAAGGACGACACGTCATTCTCGTCGATGATGTCATGACCACTGGAGCAACGCTCGATACGGCCGCGAAAGCCTGTCATGCACAGAACGCCGCAAGCGTGAGGGCGGTTTTTCTGGCACGTGCCGCAAAGAATGATTAGGTTCTGCCCAACAAGCTAATCGAGGCCCCCATGAAGCAAGTAGAAGTCTACTCCTCCCCACTTTGCGGATTTTGTCACGCCGCCAAGCGCCTGCTGAACAGCAAGGGCGTGAACTTCACGGAGTATAACATCCTGACCAGCCCCGCGCTGAAACCCGAGATGATCGAGCGTGCAGATGGAGCACGGACAGTCCCCCAGATTTTCGTCGGTGACACGCATGTCGGCGGGTGCGATGAACTCTATGCATTGGAGCGCGAAGGCAGACTGGATTCCCTGCTTGCTGAGGAAATCTGATGCGCGCCGCGCTTGTGCAACTCACGTCCAGCGAAGATCCTGCCGAGAACCTGCAAAAATGTGAGAACATGGTTCTCGAGGCGGCACAGGGCGCCGCCAAGTTCGTTCTCACTCCCGAAGTGACGAACTGCATAGCGTCTTCGAAGCAAGACCTGGCCCGCAAGCTTTCATTCGAAGCGGATGACCCCGTCCTTCAGCGCATGCGCGAGATGTCGGCTGAGCACGGTATCTGGCTTCTGCTTGGCTCCCTTGGCGTCAAGAGCGAGACTGCGGAAGGCATGTTCGCCAACCGCTCGTTCCTGCTTCGCCCGGATGGGGAGATCGAAGCCCGATACGACAAGATACACATGTTCGATGTGGATATTTCCGAGACTGAAAGTTATCGGGAATCGAAGACCTACAAGCGCGGGCACAGGGCAGTCGTGGCACAGACGGACTTCGCACGAATCGGGATGACGATTTGTTATGATCTGCGATTTCCACATCTCTACCGCGCGATTGCACAGGCGGGCGCCGAGATTCTGACTGTCCCTTCCGCCTTCGCCGTGCCGACAGGAAAAGCTCATTGGGAATCGCTTCTCCGCGCACGTGCGATCGAGAATGGAGCCTTCGTTCTTGCCCCGGCGCAAACCGGGTTACACTACGAAAAGGACGGCAAGGAGCGGCGCACCTATGGTCACTCGATGGTCGTCGACCCATGGGGGCAGGTTCTGCTGAATGCGCACGAAGGTGAGGGTGTTCATTTCGTTGATATCGACCTCTCCGAGGTTGAGAAAAGTCGGCGCCGAATCGGCTCACTGACCCAACTCAGCAGGTTTGAAGATCCACAATGAGCAGCCGGCAAAACTCCCTGGCGATCAGCCTCATCAGCGAAATCATCGCAACAGATCAGCTTTTGCGGAACACCCTTAGCCGCGAGATGCCCAAGGGTATGGAGATATCGCATTTCTCCGTCCTGACACATCTCGCCTATACCAATGCCGAGAAGACTCCGGCCGGGTTGGCGAAGACCTTTCATGTCACGAAAGGCGCGATGACCAATACGCTCGGAAAGCTCGAATGGGCTGGGTATGTTCACATCCGACCGGATTGGGAAGATGCACGCAGAAAGCTGGTTTCGATCAGCCCGGCGGGGCGCCGCGCCCGTGACGCGGCCCTGTCTGCAATCGAGCCGATCATCGAGGGTCTTGTCGCGGAAAACGGATCTGAAAGCGTGCGCACTGCGCTTCCCGTGCTCAGGGATTTGCGCAGAAAACTCGAAGGTGACCGGTAGACTATCGCGGTTTCACGCTTGCGGTCACGTAATTCACACTGAGATCACGATGCGAGATCGACCAACTCCAGCTGATTGGGTTGAACACGAAGCCCTTCTTGTCGACGAGCTCCAGCCCCGCGTGCTCCAGATGCAATGACAGCTCATCAGGCGTGATGAATTTGCTCCATTCATGGGTGCCCTTCGGCAGCCAGCGCATGACATATTCAGCACCAACGATCGCCATCGCAAAGCTCTTTGCATTCCTGTTGAGCGTCGAACAGATATGCAGCCCCCCGGCCTTGAGAAGCTTGGCGCATTCGTTCAGGTATTCCTGAGGGTCTGCGACATGCTCAACCACTTCCATGTTGACGACCACGTCAAATTGCTCTCCTTGTGCCGCCAGCTCTTCTGCTGTCACGGCACGGTAGTCAATTTCGAGGTCCTGCTGCTCAGCGTGTAGCCGCGCTACCACGATATTGCGCTCCACGGCGTCAGCGCCGAGCACCTCTGCGCCAAGGCGCGAGAGCGGTTCACTGAGCAGGCCGCCGCCACATCCGATATCAATAATCCGAAGGCCCTTGAACGGCTCGGGCTGCCCGAGATCACGATTGAACTCCGCCGCGATTTGATCCGTAATGTACCCAAGGCGACACGGGTTCATCAGATGCAAGGGGCGGAACTTTCCGTTCGGATCCCACCATTCGGCGGCCATGGCCTCGAATTTTTGAAGCTCTTGCGGATCGACGGTGTTGATGCTGTGTTGCAAAATAGGTCCTCAAGTTGCGCCATGCGTGGGAAGTCTACGAAATGCACGAATCCGCAGATGAAAAAATCGACCGCGTGCGACTTTATCCGAGCATCGAGCCCTTTGATAGACGGATGCTGGATGTAGGTGAAGGCCACAAGCTTTATGTCGAGCAGTCAGGCAATCGAGATGGCGAGCCCGTTGTCGTTCTGCATGGCGGGCCCGGGGGAGGATGCAGCCCCGCGATGCGCCGTTTCTTCAATCCTGAGCACTATCGGATCATTCTTTTCGATCAGCGCGGGTGTGGTCGATCCAGACCATTTGCGTCAGTCGAAAACAACACGACCTGGCACTTGGTCAGGGACATAGAGTCCATTCGGGAAGACCTTGGCATTGAACACTGGCATGTCTTTGGAGGCAGCTGGGGCGCAACGCTCTCACTCTGCTATGCAATCAAGCATCCCGATCGCGTTGGAACACTCACGCTTCGCGGGGTCTTTCTCGGGCGGCAGAAGGAGCTTGACTGGTTCTATGGCGGGGGCGCCGGAGCCTTCTGGCCCGACCTTTGGAAGAAATTCCTGGCACCACTTCCAGAGGACGAGCAGGATGATCCGATCGCCGCCTATCAGCGTCGTCTTTTCGGGGAGGATAACAAACAGGCGCTCGAATGTGCAGGAGCCTGGACCGCTTGGGAGAACGCGCTGGCATCCATTCAGTCGGAAGGCGTCTTTCACGTGCCCCACGCCGAATTCTGCCGCGCCTTCGCAAGGCTGGAAAATCACTATTTTCACAATCGGCTCTTCTTCAACGATGACAACTTCATCCTGGAGAACACCGCAGCCATATCCCATATTCCCATGCGTATCGCCCAGGGTCGGTTCGACATGATCTGCCCTCCGATATCCGCACATGAGCTCGCCGCTGCCTGCCCGCTGGCCGAGCTGGAGCTGATCGGCCTCTCCGGTCACGCGCTGTCCGAGCCGCGCATCAGCTCCACGCTTGTGAGCTTCATGGACCAGATCGCCTCGGGACGGTGACTGATTCGGCCTTGCACCCCGCTCTCTTTGAGGTTAGGTAGCTTCCCAAAGCGGCGTGCTGGTTCCCGGCACTCCACCGGAAATTGCAGCGGGCCGCACGGCCCGCTTTTTTGTTTGAGCAACTGAAATGTCTAACCTGATCGCAAAAACAGCACTCGACAAGCGCATGAGCGAGATCGTGACGCCCGTGATCGAAGACCTGGGATTCGAGCTCGTCCGCCTGCGCATGCAGGGCGGCGAGACTCCCACGCTTCAGATCATGGCAGAGCGCCCCGAGGGCGGTATCGAAGTGGATGACTGCGCCGCGATCTCGAATGCCGTCAGTGCCTTGCTGGATGTCGAAGACCCCATAAGTGACGGCTACACGCTCGAAGTCTCGTCTCCGGGAATCGACCGCCCCCTGACCCGCCTCAAGGACTTCGAGACATTCGAAGGATTCGAAGCGAAGGTTGAGACGTCCGAGATGATCGACGGGCAAAAGCGCTTTCGCGGCGAGCTTGCAGGCACGGAGAACGACGAAGTGCTCCTCAATGTCGACGCGGGCACAATTGGGCTGAAGTTCGATTGGCTCGCAGACGCCAAGCTCGTCATGACCGACGAGCTTGTCAGGGAAATGCTGAAACAGAAGAAGGCTGCCGGCGCTTATGCGGACGGCGGCGAAGTGAACATCGAACAATCAACCGGTTCCGAGGAGGACTGAGCATGGCAATTACATCTGCCAACCAGCTAGAACTTTTGCAGACGGCCGAAGCCGTTGCGCGTGAAAAGATGATCGACCCTTCGCTGGTGATCGAGGCGATGGAAGAAAGCCTCGCGCGTGCTGCAAAGAGCCGATACGGCTCGGAGATGGACATTCGCGTGTCGATCGACCGCAAGACAGGTCGCGCAACATTCACTCGCGTGCGCACTGTTGTCGAAGATGAAGAGCTGGAGAACTACCAGGCCGAATTCACGGTGGAGCAAGCCAAGCAATACCTTGATGACCCCAAGGTCGGCGATACCTTCATTGAAGAAGTCCCCCCCGTCGAAATGGGCCGGATCGCGGCGCAAAGCGCCAAGCAGGTCATCTTGCAGAAAGTCCGCGAAGCCGAACGCGAGCGTCAGTACGAACAGTTCAAGGACCGCGCGGGCACGATCATCAATGGCGTTGTAAAACGCGAAGAGTATGGAAACGTCATCGTCGATGTCGGCTCAGGCGAAGCTATCTTGCGCCGAAATGAGAAGATCGGTCGTGAGAGCTACCGGCCCAATGATCGCATCCGCTGCTACATCAAGGATGTGCGCCGCGAGGCGCGCGGACCGCAGATTTTCCTGTCGCGGACTGCGCCGGAATTCATGGCCGAGCTATTCAAGATGGAAGTGCCCGAGATCTACGAGGGCATCATCGAGATCAAGTCGGTGGCTCGTGATCCGGGCAGCCGCGCCAAGATTGCCGTCATTTCCTACGATGGGTCCATTGACCCGGTCGGTGCTTGTGTCGGCATGCGGGGCAGCCGCGTTCAGGCGGTCGTGAATGAGCTTCAGGGCGAGAAGATCGACATTATCCCCTGGAACGAAGATGTGCCGACGTTCCTCGTGAACGCGCTTCAACCAGCCGAGGTTTCGAAAGTCGTTCTCGACGAGGAAGCCGAGCGCATCGAAGTCGTCGTGCCTGATGAGCAGCTCAGCCTCGCGATCGGCCGCCGGGGTCAGAATGTGCGTCTCGCAAGCCAGCTGACAGGGTTGGAAATCGAGATCATGACGGAAGCCGAAGAATCCGAGCGTCGCCAGAAAGAGTTCGAAGAGCGCACCAAGCTCTTCATGGACAAGCTTGATCTGGACGAATTCTTTGCTCAGCTTCTCGTGTCCGAAGGCTTCACGAATCTCGAAGAAGTCGCCTATGTCGAGAAGGATGAGCTTCTGGTCATCGACGGGGTGGATGATGATACTGCGGATGAGCTCCAGGCCCGTGCACGCGACTTCCTCGAGGCTGAAGCAAAGGCCGCCCTCGAAGCCGCCCGCGAACTTGGCGCAGAGGACAGCCTTATCAACTTCGAAGGCATCACTCCGCAGATGGCCGAGGCGCTTGCAAAGGACGATGTCAAAACGCTCGAAGACTTCGCCACTTGCGCCGACTGGGAGCTTGCCGGTGGCTGGACGACCGTCGATGGCGAGCGGGTCAAGGACGATGGCGTGCTTGAACCCTTTGGTATCAGCCTCGAAAATGCACAAGACCTCGTGATGACAGCTCGCGTTCAGCTTGGCTGGGTCGACCCTGCCGAATTGCACTCCGAGGAAGAAGACAGCGAAGTCGACGAAACCTCCGAAACCGTCTGATGAAAGGCACCGATGACAACAAAAGCGATGAAAAAGGGCGAATCTTCGACCGATGTGATGCGCAAGTGCATTGCAACTGGAGAACTTTACCCTAAATCAGAGCTGCTGAGGTTTGTCATCGGTCCTGACGGATCGGTCGTTCATGATGGTCTCGAGAAACTGCCAGGTCGCGGGATCTGGGTCTTGGCCAACAAGAAGGCGCTGGAAAAAGCCGTCTCGAAAAAGCTCTTCAGTCGCGCTGCGAAGATGCAGGCCCAGGTGCCTGACGACCTTGTGGACAAGGTCGAAGCAGCACTTGCCAAACGTGTGATCAGCCTTTTGGCAATGGCGCGCAAGGCTGGAAGGGCCGTCACCGGCGCGACGAAGGTCAAGGACAAGGTTGCCGGGCCGGGTATCGCGGCGCTCTTTCAAGCGCAAGATGGCTCACCCCGGGAGAAATCCAGGATTCGCCTTTATGACGGAGGTGAAACCTTTGAATGTTTGACGAAATCCGAGCTTGGCGAGGCCTTCGGAAGAGAATTCGCGGTTCACGCAGCTCTAGATACTGGCGGTTTGGCCGCTCGTGTTATAGAGGAAGCAATAAGACTGAAGGGCTTTCGGCCCGAGGCGCCCTCGGGGCGCATGAAAGGATGAGTGTATCGAATGAGCGATAGCGACGGCAAAAAGACACTTGGACTGCGCGGCGGACCACGCTCCGGGAATGTGAAGCAAAGCTTCAGCCACGGACGCACGAAGAATGTCGTGGTAGAAACGAAGCGCAAGCGCGTTGTCGTACCAAAGGCTGGAGCCAAACCGGCTGCCGACTCCCCGGATAGCTCCAAAAGCGCTTCAAAAACGCAAACGCGGCCTGACGGAATCACGGATTCGGAGATGGAACGCCGCCTGAAAGCAGTTCAGGCCGCGAAAGCCCGAGAAGCCGAGGAAGAGGCCAAGCGCGAAGCTGAAGAGAAGCAACGCGAAGAAGAGCGTATGCGCCGACGCCAGGAATCCGAAGCCAAGGAGCGTGAAGAGCGTGAGCGCGAAGAGCGTGCACGCGCGAAAGCCGAAGAAGAAGAGCGCAAGGCAAAAGAGGCTGAAGACGCGGCCAAGAGGGCAGCAGCAGCCCCGACCGAGGACGCGAGCCGACCCGCGACCAAGCAGCCAGCTGCCGATCGCCGCAAGCCCGAGAAAGCGCGGGAAGATCGCAGCAAGAGCAGCAAGGGCGCTCGTGACAACGGGCGCCGTAGCGGAAAGCTTACGCTCAACCAGGCACTGTCTGGCGGCGAGGGTGGGCGACAACGCTCGATGGCCGCGATGAAGCGCCAACAGGAACGCGCACGTCAGAAAGCGATGGGCCAGCAGGTTGAGCGTGAAAAGATCGTACGCGAAGTTCAGCTTCCGGAGGCCATCGTTGTCAGCGAGCTTGCAGGTCGTATGGCCGAGCGTGTTGCCGACGTTGTGAAATCACTGATGAACATGGGTATGATGGTCACCCAGAACCAGACGATTGATGCCGACACGGCCGAGCTCATTATCGAAGAGTTCGGGCACAAGGTTGTCCGCGTATCGGATTCCGACGTGGAAGACGTGATCAAGGAAGTCGACGACCAGGAAGCGGATCTCGAGCCGCGGCCCCCCGTCATCACGATCATGGGGCATGTCGACCACGGCAAGACATCGCTTCTCGATGCGATCCGCAACGCGAAAGTCGTCTCCGGCGAAGCAGGCGGCATCACGCAGCATATCGGGGCCTATCAGGTCACGACCGATAGTGGCGCTGTTCTCAGCTTCCTCGATACACCGGGCCACGCCGCCTTCACGTCGATGCGTTCACGCGGTGCCCAGGTTACAGATATCGTCGTGCTCGTCATCGCGGCTGACGACGCCGTGATGCCGCAGACGGTCGAGGCCATCAATCACGCCAAGGCAGCGGATGTCCCGATGATTGTGGCGATCAATAAGGTCGACAAGCCCGATGCCGACCCGGACAAGGCACGTACCGACCTGCTTCAGCACGAAGTGATCGTCGAGAAACTCTCCGGTGATGTTCAGGATGTCGAGGTTTCGGCCATTACTGGGCAGGGGCTGGACGAGCTTCTGGAGGCCATCGCGCTTCAGGCGGAGATCCTTGAACTGAAAGCCAACCCGAACCGTGCCGCCGAAGGCGCCGTGATCGAAGCCCAGCTCGATATCGGCCGTGGTCCCGTAGCCACGGTCCTGATCCAGAAGGGAACGCTCAAACAAGGCGACATCTTTGTCGTGGGCGAGCAATACGGCAAGGTCCGTGCGCTCATCAATGACAAGGGCGACCGCGTCAAGGAAGCCGGCCCATCCGTGCCTGTCGAAGTGCTCGGTCTCAACGGAACGCCGGAAGCCGGCGATGTGCTCAACGTGACCGATACGGAGGCGCAGGCCCGCGAAATTGCTGAATATCGCAAGAATGCTGCCAAGGAGAAACGCGCGGCCGAAGGCGCAGCGACGACGCTTGAGCAGCTCATGGCCCAGGCCAAGGAAAACGAGAATGTCACCGAGATGCCCATCGTGGTGAAGGCCGACGTCCAGGGCTCTGCCGAGGCGATCGTTCAGGCGATGGAGAAGATCGGCAACGAAGAAGTTCGTGTGCGCGTGCTCCACTCCGGCGTTGGCGCCATCACAGAGAGCGATATCGGCCTCGCGGAAGCCTCTGGCGCGCCTGTATTCGGGTTCAATGTGCGTGCAAATGCACCTGCGCGAAACAGCGCCAACCAGAAGGGCGTCGAAATCCGCTACTACAGCGTGATCTACGACCTCGTCGACGATGTGAAACAGGCTGCAAGCGGGCTACTCTCCGCGGAAATCCGAGAGAACTTCATCGGCTACGCCGAGATCAGGGAAGTCTTCAAGGTGACTGGCGTCGGCAAGGTTGCCGGTTGCCTCGTGACCGAGGGTATCGCGCGCCGCAGTGCCGGTGTACGCCTTCTGCGTGACAACGTGGTGATCCACGAGGGCACTTTGAAGACGCTCAAGCGCTTCAAGGATGAAGTCGCCGAGGTTCAGTCCGGCCAGGAATGCGGTATGGCCTTCGAATCCTATGACGACATCCGCCCCGGAGACGTGATCGAAATCTTCGAGCGCGAGGAAGTTGAGCGCAATCTCGACTGACCCTGGCGAAAACTCATGATAAAGAGGCCGGCTGCTGTTGCACGCCGGCCTTTTTCATGGCTCAGAGCCAGTCGCGCAGAATGGGGATGAGCGGAATGTCCGCTTCGGGCATGGGATAATCGCGCAGGTCGCGGGCACGCACCCACTTGAGCGCCTGGCCCTCCATAGACGACAAATCGCCTTGCCATTTACGGCAGGCAAAGAGCGGCATCAGCAAGTGAAAATCTTCGTAGCTGTGCGAGGCGAATGTCAGCGGAGCCAGGCAGCTGTTCCATGTCTCGATACCGAGCTCTTCGTGAAGCTCCCGCACGAGCGCGCCTTCCGGTGTCTCACCGGGTTCGATCTTGCCTCCCGGAAACTCCCAAAGACCAGCCATCGACTTCCCCGCAGGTCGCTGGGCAAGGAGAACACGGTCATCGCGGTCCAGAAGCGCCACGGCCGATACGAGAACCACTTTCACGAGCGATAATCCGCGTTGATCGAGATGTACCCGTGTGTCAGATCGCAGGTCCAGACCGTGGCCTGTCCTTCACCCATGCCTATATCAACCTTGATGATGATCTTCTCACCCTGCATATGCGCAGCGGCATCCGCTTCGACATAATCAGGGCTCACCCAACCGTCCTTGGCGACCAGAACATCTCCGAAAGAAATACTCAGGGCATCGCGATCCGCGGCTGCACCTGACTTCCCGACCGCCATTACGACTCGGCCCCAGTTCGGGTCTTCTCCGGCGACCGCTGTCTTCACGAGCGGCGAGTTCGCGATGGCCATGGCATGGGTGCGGGCATCACTGTCATTCGCCGCGCCGGTAAGTTGCACCTCGACGAACTTCGTGGCGCCCTCGCCGTCACGGACAACCTGATGGGCCAAGTCGAGCATAACATCATTCAAGGCGTCCCTGAACGCGGCATTGTCAGCTGCGACGGCGGCACCGCTCTTCCCGGTTGCGCAAAGAAGGAGCGTGTCGGATGTCGAGGTGTCGCTGTCAACCGTGATCGAATTGAACGTTGGCCCCGTCAACTCGGAGAGCATGGCCTGCAAGTCAGGCTGGCTCACTTTTGCATCGGTGAAGATGTAGACCAGCATGGTCGCCATGTCCGGCGCAATCATGCCTGAACCTTTTGCAATCCCTGCGATGTTCACAGTCTTGCCAGCAACCTGAAGTGTCGCCGACGCGCCCTTGGCGAAAGTGTCCGTCGTCATGATAGCTTCCGCGGAATCACGCAGCGCATCCGCCGACAAGCCGTCCTGAAGTTCACCGATTTTTGCAGTGATGCGATCATGCGGCAAACGCTCACCGATCACCCCTGTCGAGCTGGTGAACACACGATGGGCGGGCAGCCCCGTCACCCTGGCGACTTCTTCGCAAATCGCCTCGACAGACTGCTCGCCGGCGCGACCTGTAAAGGCGTTCGAGTTTCCCGAATTGACGATGATCGCAGCGCCTTCATCACCGTGGAGCGCAATCTTTTCCTGACAGTCCAGAACGTTCGCAGAGCGTGTCTTGGAACGCGTGAAAACGCCTGCGACAGATGTGCCCGGGTCCAGCACCGCTAGCATCACATCGCTGCGACCCTGATATTTCACACCAGCTGAAGCGGAAGCAAAACGTGCTCCCGCAACAACCGGCAATTCAGGAAACCGCTCAGGTGCCAGCGGCGAGACATGCTCGATCTTTGCCAAGCGATCACTCCGCGATCATGTCATCTTGGCTGAGCAGTGCAGGATCGACTTCATCAGCCGGTTTGATCTCGACGCTGCCAAGCTTCCTGAGACGCTCGATCTCTTCCTCGACCAGCTCGTTGAAGAGCGCGCTCTCCAGATCGGCCTTCACGGAATCGAAGTCGGGCTTGTCGGCGAGGCGCGATTCGTTGAGCTTGATCACGTGCCAGCCGAACTGCGTTTGAACCGGCTCAGATACCGCCCCATCTTCCATTTCCGTCACGGCGTTCTCGAACTCGGGGACCATCATTCCCTTGCTGAACCAGCCGAGATCGCCGCCATTGGGCGCGGAGGGCCCCGTTGAATGCTCCTTGGCGAGTTCTGCGAAGTCCGCGCCGCCTTCAAGCTCGGTCACGAGGCCCGCGGCCTGCTCCTCGGTTTCAACCAGGATATGCGCGGCGTTGTATTCCCGGTCCGGCTCCGCTTCCGCATACTCCTTGTCATAGGCCTCCTTGAGTGCCTCGTCGGTGATTCCGTCCTCGGCGATCTGCTCGATCACGACCGACGCCACAAGCGAGCGGCGATCATTCTCAAAGCGGCGTTCAAGGTCTACCGGGATTTCGCCTTCGAAACTGTCCGCCAGCACCGCCTGATTCACGAGCTGATCGAGGATCGCCTGGTAGAGCACATCTTCAGGAAGCTGCCGGTATTGGTCAGGCAGACCTTCGCGTGCGGCCATCATGTGACCCATGGTTATCTCTGTGCCGTTGACTGTCGCGACAACGGTGTCTTTGCCCATATCTCCGTCCTGGGCGAACGCGGCTCCTGCACAAAGTGTGAAAGCTGCTGCGAGCGTGGCAAGTTTGAACTGTTTTGACATCATGTTTCCTTTGTATCCTGTCAGATCGGGACCCGGCGTTGACACTGCTTGGGCTGCCCCTTACATCGCCTTAAGGCTAAGGCACACTGACCGTTCCCCGCCGTTGTATGACGCGCATTTTCTCGGGGCAAGTAGATGTCTCGGCATCGTGATAATGATCTGATCGGACGGAACATGCTTGGACTTGGAACTTTCACCAAAAAGGTGTTTGGCACGCCGAATGACCGCAAGGTCAAGACTGCGAACCCTTTGGTGGCAAAGATAAACGCCCTGGAGGAAGAGTTCGAAAAGCTGAGCGATGAACAACTCGTCGAGAAGACTGCCGAATTCAGGAAACGCCTCGAAAGCGGCGAGACCGTCGATGATCTTCTGCCCGAGGCCTTCGCCAATTGCCGCGAGGCCGCCAAACGCGCGCTCGGGCTGCGCGCATTCGACGTACAGCTCATGGGCGGGATCTTTCTTCATCAGGGCAATATCTCGGAAATGAAGACCGGTGAAGGAAAGACACTTGTCGCCACCTTCCCGGCCTATCTCAACGCCCTGCCGGGCAAGGGCGTTCATATTGTCACCGTGAACGACTACCTGGCCAGGCGCGATGCAGAATGGATGGGCACCGTGTTCTCCGCGCTCGGCATGACGACAGGCGTCGTCTATCCGCAGCAGCCCGACGACGAGAAAGCAGCCGCCTACGCCTCGGATATCACCTACGCGACGAACAACGAGCTCGGCTTCGATTATCTGCGCGACAACATGAAATCCGAGCTGAGCCAGATCAATCAGAAACACCATCACTATGCGATCGTCGACGAAGTCGACTCCATCCTGATCGACGAAGCGCGGACGCCGCTGATCATCTCCGGCCCGGCGGAAGACCGCTCCGATCTCTATGTGACCATCGACAAGCTCATTCCCGAGTTGACCGACGACCACTTCACGCTCGACGAGAAGACGCGCAATGTGACTTTCAGCGACGAGGGCAACGAGTTCCTTGAAGGGCTCTTGCACAAGAACGAACTGCTCGAGGAAGAACAGAGCCTGTACGACCCCGAGAGCACGACGATCGTGCACCATGTCAACCAAGGGCTCCGTGCGCACAAGCTCTTCACGAAGGACAAGGACTATATCGTTCGTGACGGGGATGTTGTCCTGATTGACGAGTTCACCGGCCGCATGATGCCTGGCCGCCGCCTCTCGGAGGGTCTGCATCAAGCCATCGAAGCCAAGGAAGGCTGCGACATCCAGCCCGAGAACGTCACCCTCGCGCAGGTGACATTCCAGAACTATTTCCGCCTTTATGACAAGCTCGCCGGCATGACCGGCACCGCTGCGACAGAGGCCGAGGAATTCATGGAAATCTACGGTCTCGGCGTTGTCGAGGTGCCGACGAACAAGCCCATCGCCCGGATTGACGACGACGATGCTGTTTACAGGACCGCACAGGAAAAATACGACGCGATCATCGAGACGATCAAGGAGGCGAATGCCAAGGGCCAGCCGCTTCTTGTCGGCACGACCTCTATCGAGAAATCGGAACTGCTCAGCCAGTTGCTGACCGAGGCGGGCGTGAAGCACAACGTGCTCAACGCGCGCCAGCACGAGAAGGAGGCGCAGATCGTCGCCGATGCGGGCAAGCTGGGCGCTGTCACAATCGCGACGAACATGGCCGGGCGCGGGACGGACATCAAGCTCGGCGGGAACGCCGAATTCAAGGTGATGGAAGCCATCGCAGCCGACCCCGACGGCGACCCCGAGGAAATCCGCGAACGTATCGAAGCCGAACACCAGGACTGGGAACAGAAGGTCAAGGACGCGGGCGGTCTCTTCGTTCTGGCCACGGAACGCCACGAAAGCCGGCGGATCGACAACCAGCTCCGCGGCCGCTCGGGCCGGCAGGGTGATCCGGGACGTTCGGCATTCTTCCTGAGCCTTGAAGACGATCTGATGCGCATCTTCGGCTCCGAGCGTCTCG
Source organism: Lentibacter sp. (assembly GCA_041686165.1). Taxonomy (GTDB): domain Bacteria; phylum Pseudomonadota; class Alphaproteobacteria; order Rhodobacterales; family Rhodobacteraceae; genus Lentibacter. The sequence goes on along the minus strand of JAWLEL010000006.1, from coordinate 6,511 downwards.
ACAAGGTTCTCTCTTCGCTGGGCATGAAGGAAGGCGAAGCGATCGTGCACCCTTGGGTGAACAAGTCCCTGGAGCGCGCGCAGGCAAAGGTCGAAGGGCGCAACTTCGATATTCGAAAACAGCTTCTCAAGTTCGATGACGTCATGAACGAGCAGCGGAAGGTCATCTTCAAGCAGCGTCGTGACATCATGGAAGCCGAAGATCTTTCGGTCATCGTCAAGGACATGCGCGATCAGATGATCGATGATCTGGTCGACACGCACATGCCGCCCAAGACCTATGCAGACCAATGGGACACGGAAGGCCTTTATGCCGCGGTGATCGAGAAGCTTGGCATCGATGTTCCCGTCATTGCCTGGGCGGATGAGGAAGGCGTGGACGACGACGTGATCGCCGACCGCCTTGAAGAAGCGGCGGACAAGTTCATGGGCGAAAAAGCCGATGCCTTCGGCTCCGAGACCATGCGCATGATCGAGAAGCAGGTTCTCCTGCAGACGATCGACAAGAAATGGCGCGAGCATCTCCTGACGCTCGAGCACCTGCGCTCTGTCGTGAGCTTCCGCGGCTATGCCCAGCGTGACCCGCTCAATGAATACAAGAACGAAGCCTTCCAACTCTTTGAAGGTATGCTGGACAGCCTGCGCGAAGACGTGACGCAGCAACTTGCCCAAGTGCGTCCGCTTTCGGAGGAAGAGCAGCGTGAAGCCATGGAGATGCTGCAGAAGCAACAGGCGCAGATGGCCAGCGCGTCAGCCGGTGCGAGCACGAACCCGCAGCCCAGCGAAAACGCCCTTGAGGGCTTCGTCGAGGATGATCCGTCAACCTGGGGAAGCCCCGGGCGCAACGATCTCTGCCCATGCGGAAGCGGCAAGAAATTCAAGCATTGCCATGGGCGGTTTGTCTGACGACGCTGCATTTCAGGCATAGAAAGGTCTGATTGAATCCGCCTTTCCGCCCCAAGGCTGCCCGAATTATTACCGACACTGCCTCCTGTCCCATCATAGGCGGAGACAGTCATGCCCGACTACAAGCGCTACGGAATCGCGGGCGCAACGCTCGCGACCATCCTGCTGACCGGACAGGTCATGCAGATGAACGCCTCGACACAGCAGACAAGCGTGGCGGACATTCAGTCCATGCCCCTGCCTGTCGAGATCTCCAATATGGAGCTGACATCTTCCGAGGACGTTGAAGATACCGTTGTGGCAGCGCTTGATCCAGACACGACGGTCAAATCCGCCTCGGACGAAGAAGTCATACAGAAACCGACGGCCACCGACTCATGCCAGTCGGATTTGGCTGCGCGCCCTGTTGCGGCCGCCCTCGTCGACCTCAGGCTGGAAGCACCTTGCGCCCCGAACGAGCGCATCGTTTTTCACCACAACGGAATGATGTTCGCCGCTGCGACCGATGGAAAGGGTGAGGTGTCCGTGAAGGTGCCAGCTCTTACCGAAACGGCCGTTTTTATTGCATCTTTCGCGAATGGCGATGGTGCTGTCGCCACGACCACCGTGGACGAAATCGCCGGTTTCGATAGGGCCGTCGTTCAGATGCAGGGTGGATCCGGCATTGGCCTTCACGCCCTCGAGTTCGGCGCTGGCTACGAAGACAGCGGTCATGTCTCCCTCGCCTCTCCGAGAACCGTTGCTGACGGAGCATCAGGCCAGGGCGGCTTTCTGGTTTCACTCGGCGATCCAGAGCTGGAATCGCCGCTTATTGCAGAGGTCTATTCGTTTCCGACGTCGATGACGAAGGAGGCTGGTGAGATCGCACTCAACGTGGATATCGAGATCACCGAGGCCAACTGCAACAATGACATCGAGGCGCAGACCATGCAGGTCAGCGGCGGCGGCGACATGGTCGTGCGCGACCTCGATCTGACGATGCCGGACTGTGACGCGGTCGGCGACTTTATCATGTTGAAAAAAGTGCTGAATGACCTGAAGGTGGCGTTCAACTAATCGCTGCTGATCGGGGCATGTCTTGGACATGATCAAACGTGCGGCGGCTTACGCCGCACTTTTTCTTATTGCGACAACCGCTATGGCCTGGGGCCAGGACGTGACTCTGAAGTCGCGTGACGGGTCGGTCACGGTCACTGGCGATCTGCTCGGCTTCGATGGGCAGTTCTATCGTGTCAGGACCGAGTTCGGCGAACTGACCGTGGACGGCTCCGGCGTCCTTTGCGAGGGGCCGGGATGCCCTAACCTGCAAGCCTACGTGGCGGAGCTCGATATTTCGGGTGCTCCGGAAATCGGACAGCTCCTCCTGCCAGCACTGATACAAGCCTTTGCAGCACAGGAGGGGCTGCGCGTGGAGCGTGAGGACCAAAGTGAACGCCGGTTCCTGCTGACGCTCGTGTCCAAGAGAGATGACCAGCCCGTCGCTCGATTCTATGTTCACCTGAATTCAAGCGGAGAGGGCTTTGCCGATCTGCTGGCGAATCAAACAGATATCGTTCTGTCGACAAGGGAAATCAGCCCGAATGAGCGCAAGCTTGCGCGCGACGCCGGGCTTGGCGACCTTGCAGCGCGCGGGCGCGCGCGTGTGATTGCTCTCGATGCTTTGGTGGCTATCGTCTCCAATCAGAACCCGGTGAACGACATCAGCATGTCCGACCTTTTGGAGGTCTACTCCGGAAAAGTTACCAATTGGAAAACGCTCGGGCCGCAGAGCGCGCCTATCTCGCCTTACTTGCGCGACCTTGAGACAGGGTCAGGCCAGTTCGCGCTCCGGAAACTGCGCGTTGAGAGCGGCGATCAGCTTGCAGAAGACACCCGCTTTGAATCCGACGGCGTGGACTTGTCCACAGGAGTCTCCGTGGATCCTTTCGCGCTGGGGCTCGTGAACCGCTCAGCTTCCCTGAACGCAAAGATTCTCACGCTCACCGGGAGTTGTGGTCGCTCTCTTCGGCCGACACGGCGCAATATCAAGACAGAGGATTATCCGCTTACAGCGCCGCTTTTTCTCTATTTACCGGCACGGAGGCTGCCCAAAGTCGCGCGTGATTTCCTCACCTACACACGCAGCCCGGCCGCACAGCTCGTGATCCGGCGCGCCGGCTTTGTGGACCAGGCACCAGAGGAAATTGACATCAACTTCCAGGGGGATCGCCTCGCGAATGCCTTCGCTGTTGCCGGTGAGGAAGTTGCGCTCACGGATTCTCAGAACATGATCTCGACCCTGAGAAAGAAGAAACGACTCACCACCTCCTTTCGCTTCGAGACAGGTTCGGTCAGGCTCGATGCGCAGTCACGCTCGAACGTGGAACAACTGGGCGCTGCGCTGGAAGCCGGGATTTACGATGGAAGAGAGCTTTATTTTGTTGGCTTTAGCGATGGTCAGGGTGATTCCCGAGCCAATCTCGAAATCTCGCGGCGGCGGGCGAATGTCGTCAGGAACGCCGTGGAAAAGGCAGCGGAAACTGCCGATTTCAACCTGTTGAATATTGATGTTCTGGCCTACGGGGAAGCAATGCCGATGGCATGTGATGACACGGTCTGGGGCCGACAAGTCAACCGGCGCGTTGAAGTCTGGGTGCGCTAGAGATGGCCCTCTGCTCGAAAGCTGATTTCACGGGATTTCCCAACGATGAGATGGTCATGAAGGGTGATGCCAAGCCCTGCCGCGGCGGTGTTTATCTGCTCGGTCATCGAGATATCCTGGGGTGAGGGTGTCGGATCACCCGAAGGATGATTATGCACCAGAATCAACGCACTGGCATTTAGCTCGAGCGCACGTTTCACAACTTCGCGCGGGTAGACGGGCACATGATCGACAGTGCCCCGGGCCTGCTGTTCATCTGCGATGAGAACGTTCTTGCGGTCCAGGAACAGGACGCGGAATTGCTCCGTGTCGCGGTGAGCCATCGTGGTATGACAATAGTCGATGAGCGCGTCCCAGGACGAGACGACATGGCGCTGGAGGACACGCGAGCGGGCAAGGCGCGCGGCGGCGGCCTCGATGATCTTCAGCTCGCAGATCACGGCCTCACCAACGCCGGAAACCTCACGGAGGCGTTCTGGCGGAGACGTAATTATTCCGTTGAAATCATTGAATTTATCGAGAAGATCGCGCGCCAGAGGTTTGACGTCGCGCCGTGGTATGGCGCGGAAAAGGACAAGCTCGAGAAGTTCGTAATCGGGCATCGCGTCTGGCCCGCCTTCCAGAAAGCGATGGCGCAGGCGCTTGCGATGATCCGCGATATAGGATGGCAGCTTACCCTTTGGAATCGCGGGTGCAATTTCTACTTCATCGCTCGCAAAGAGCGGCAAGGGGCCTTCGGAAAACCTTGGGTTCTGTACCATGCGGAAAGCCTGCCGAACCAGAGTGAAAAAAGAGTTAATCGCACGAAGGTTAACGAGTCGAATCCGGAAAAATTCGGGGGTGCCAATCCGTGCACCACCCTGTGCACCCCTTGTGCACCCCCTTGTGCACCCCCATGCCATAAAGGCCGAAACCCGCCCGCATTAACGCAGCGCACGGCGCGCGTTCATCAAAAATAAAGGGCGCGTCCTGAAACGCGCCCTTGATCAACACCCGAATCGCGACAGCGCATTCAGCCCTTCATCGAATCCCAGAAGTTCTTCACCGAGGAAAAGAAGCTCTTGCTCTCGGGGTTGTTGTCCTCCGACAGCTCCTCGAACTCTTTCAAGAGCTCCTTCTGCCGCGCGGTCAGGTTCACCGGGGTCTCGACCGCCAGTTCGATGAACATGTCGCCCGAGCCCCCGCCACGCAGGGCGGGCATGCCCTTCGAGCGCAAGCGCATCTGCCGGCCAGACTGCGAGCCCGCCGGGATCTTCACGCGCGAGCGGCCGCCGTCGATCGTCGGAACTTCGATGTCACCGCCCAGCGCCGCAGCTGTCATGCTCACAGGCACGCGGCAGAACAGGTTGGAGCCTTCCCGCTCGAAGATCTTGTGGGGCTCCACCTCGATGAAGATGTAGAGATCCCCCGAGGGTCCGCCGCGCATCCCGGCTTCACCCTCTCCGGCAAGCCGGATTCGCGTGCCCGTCTCGACACCCGCAGGGATGTTGACGGAAAGCGAGCGGTCTTTCTGGAGACGGCCCTGGCCGCCGCACTTCTTGCAGGGGTTCTGGATAATCTGGCCAAGGCCGGAGCAGGTCGGGCAGGTGCGCTCCACCGTGAAGAAGCCCTGCTGGGCACGGACCTTGCCCATGCCAGAACAGGTGGGGCATGTGGTCGGCTCCGCGCCCCCTTCGGCGCCCGAACCGTCACATTCGTCACAGGCAACGGATGTGGGCACGTTGATCGTCTTTTGCAGACCGCCAAAAGCCTCTTCCAGCGTGACGCGCAGATTGTAGCGCAGGTCGGAGCCGCGCGCGGCGCGTTGGCGTCCGCCGCCGCGCTGCCCGCCCATGAAATCTCCGAAGAGGTCATCGAAGACATCCGAGAAGGCAGAGGCGAAATCGCCCTGACCACCGCCCATGCCACCACCGGGACGGCCACCGCCGCCGCCCATGCCGCCTTCGAAAGCGGCGTGACCGAAGCGGTCATAAGCCGCCTTCTTCTCGGCATCCCGCAGAACTTCATAGGCCTCGTTCGCTTCCTTGAACTGGGCCTCGGCGTCGGGGTTGTCGGCGTTGCGGTCGGGGTGAAGCTCTTTCGCTTTCTTGCGGTAAGCCTTCTTGATCTCGTCGGCGCTTGCGCCCTGGGAGACCCCGAGAGTTTCGTAGTAATCACGTTTCGCCATGGGTCATTACCCTTTCCGGAAACAGGCGAGGCCGGCCCGGCGCGCGGACCGGCCTCGAGACCATTTTCTCAAGACTTAGCTGCGCTTGTCATCGCCAAGGTCTTCGAAGTCGGCATCGACGATGTCTTCGTCGGCTGATCCGCCTTCGTCGGCTGCGGCGGGCTCTTCTTCGCCGCCTTCGTCAGCCTGCGCCTTGTAGATCGCCTCGCCCAGCTTCATGGCAGACTCGGTTACATTCTGGATGCCACTCTTGATCTGCTCTGCGGTGGCATCTTCCTTCTCGAGGTCATCCTTGAGCGCGGAGATGGCCAGCTCGATCGCCTCGACTGTCGTCGGGTCGACCTTGTCGGAATGCTCTTCCAGCGACTTCTCGGTCGAATGGATGAGGCTTTCCGCCTGGTTGCGGGCCTCGACCTGCTCCTTGCGCTCCTTGTCGGCCTCGGCATTCTCCTCGGCGTCCTTGACCATCTTCTCGATGTCGTCCTCGGAGAGACCCCCGGAAGCCTGGATCGTGATCTTCTGCTCCTTGCCGGTGCCCTTGTCCATGGCGCCGACCGAGACGATGCCGTTGGCATCGATATCGAAGGTCACCTCGATCTGGGGCATGCCGCGGGGGGCAGGCGGGATTTCTTCGAGGTTGAACTGGCCAAGCATCTTGTTGTCGGAGGCCATCTCACGCTCGCCCTGGAAGACGCGGATCGTCACGGCGTTCTGGTTGTCTTCCGCCGTCGAGAAGATCTGGCTCTTCTTCGTCGGGATCGTGGTGTTGCGGTCGATGAGGCGGGTGAAGACGCCGCC
>JAWLEL010000216.1:0-5062 GCA_041686165.1 Lentibacter sp. | reverse complement strand
GCCGCGCGGATTATTCCGCCGCTTCCGAGCCGGAGGCGCTGTCCTTGCCAGTCTCGGACGTCTCTTCGCCGCCCTTGCGGGGGGCATCGTCCTTGCGGGGGCGGCGCTTGCGTGTCTTCTTGGGTTTCTCGTCGCCGGACTCCGGCGTTTCAACGAGGCCGCTGTCGCCCTCGACCACATCGGCGGCGCTATCGCCCGCAGGCGCACCGCCGTTCGATTCGCGCTCCTGGCGCTCGGCGCGCTCTCGGTCACGCTCGGCCTGGCGCTCGCGGTTCTGCTGTTCCTGCTGTTCGCGCTTGGCGTCCTGCTCACGCTGGGCTTCGCTCAACATGCGCAGGTAATGCTCCGCATGCTGCTGGTAGTTCTCCGTGGCAACACGGTCGCCCGAAAGCTGCGCATCGCGCGCCAGCTGGTTGTACTTGTCTATGATCTGTTGCGGCGTTCCGCGCACCTTGCTCTCGGGCCCCGTGCTGTCGAACACACGGTTGACGATATTGCCAGAGGGCCGGCTGTTGTTCCGGTTCTTGTTACGCGAACGCGATTTTGATGATCTCATTGTATCTTGGCCTAAACGATTTGTAATGGCTTCTTCGTGATTTGCGAGGCAGCGTGAGTGCCATTCGGAGCAAATCATCCATGTTTGGCTTGAACGCAGGCGGGACGGCGTTGACATCCACCGCTTGCAAGCCCCAGTAAACATGCCGGAAGCGGTTTAACAAGGGGTAACTGGCGCTCTTATGCCGTTTTCGCGGGTTTTTGCACCCTTTCAGGCAGGTTTTCGCCCCGAAACGACCCTGTCGCGCGCGCCCAAATCCTGCGTGATGGCCACATCGGCGAACCCCGCAGAGCGCATCAGCGCGGCCACGGCGTCCCCCTGCTGCCAGCCGATTTCCACCATCAGGCGCCCGCCTGGGCGCAGATATCCCGGCGCGCCGGTGCAAATCTCCCGGTAAGCGCCCAGCCCGTCGCCCTCGTCGGTAAGCGCAATGCGCGGCTCGTGGCGCAGCTCCGGCTCCAGCGCCGCCATCTCCGCCGCGCCGATATAGGGCGGGTTGGAGACCACAAGATCAAAGCCGCCATCCACGGCCTCGAACCAGTCCGAGATGACGAAGCTGCTGCGCGCCTCAACGCCATGCTTCGCCGCATTGCGCGCGGCAACCTCCAGCGCCGCGCCCGATACATCCGTGCCGGTCCCCCGTGCGCCACGCTCTGCCAGAAGCGTCACGAGGATCGCCCCCGAGCCCGTGCCGAGATCGAGCACCTCCTCGAAAGGCTCTTTGAGCGCCTCGACGATCAATGTCTCCGTGTCGCCCCTCGGGGCCAGAACCTCCGGCGTGACCTCGAATTCGCGCCCGTAGAACAGGCGCTTGCCCAGGATATGCGAGACCGGCTCCCGCGCGGCGCGGCGGGCGATGAACCCGTGAAAAGCGGCCTCGGCGCCAGCCTCCAGCGGATCGGGCACCGCGAGGGTCAGCCGCCCCGGAGCGATCCCCAGTGCCGCCGCCATCAGGAGCCGCGCATCGCGCACCGCCTCGTCGAGGCCTGCCGCCCGCAGCCGGGCCACGCCCTGCGCCAGCACCGTCCCGACGCTCTGGTTCACCCTTCCATCTCCGCCAGCAAGGCGGCCTGATGATCGGCTGTGAGCGCATCTATGATCTCGTCGAGATCGCCGCCCATCACCGCATCGAGCTTGTAAAGCGTGAGGTTTATCCGGTGATCGGTCATCCGCCCCTGCGGGAAGTTGTATGTCCTGATCCGCTCGCTGCGGTCGCCCGAGCCCACCTGCTCGGCCCGGCTGGCCGAGCGTGCATCCTGCGCCTTCTGCCGTTCCAGATCGAACAGGCGCGTCTTGAGAACCTGCATGGCGATCTCGCGGTTGCGGTGCTGGCTCTTCTCCGAAGAAGTCACGACGATCCCTGTCGGCTCATGGGTGATGCGCACCGCCGAGTCGGTCGTATTCACGTGCTGCCCGCCCGCACCGCTGGCACGCATCGTGTCAATGCGGATGTCCTGGGGGTTGATCTCGATATCCACATCCTCGGCCTCGGGCAGAACGGCGACAGTGGCCGCCGAAGTGTGAATGCGTCCGCCGCTCTCCGTCTCGGGGACGCGCTGCACACGGTGCACCCCGCTTTCGAACTTGAGTCGCGCGAAGACATTCTCGCCCGCCACGCGCATCACCGCTTCCTTGATCCCGCCCAGCTCGGTCGCGGCTTCCTCCATCATCTCGAAGCGCCAGCCCCGGCTTTCGGCATAGCGCTGATACATGCGCAGCAGGTCGCCCGCGAAGAGGGCGGCTTCCTCGCCGCCCGTGCCGGGCCTGATCTCGATGAGCGCGGGGCGGCTGTCGGCAGCATCCTTGGGCAAAAGCGTGATCTGCAAATCGGCCTCCACCTCGGGCAGCCGTGCGCGCAGGCCGGGCAGCTCCTCCTCGGCCAGTGCCTTCATCTCCGGGTCGGCCAGCATCTCCTCGGCCTCGGCGATCTCGGCCTGAAGCGCGCGGTAGGCCTCGATCTGCTCCACGACGGGCCGCAGATCGGAATACTCCTTGCCCAATGCGGCGATATCCGCCCCCGCTTCGGCCATCGACGCCTCAAGGAACTGAAACCGCTGGATGATCTGATCGAGACGCTCGGAAGGAACCATGCCCCTGCTCTCCACCATTGCCCGTGGCGCGTCAAGATGTCTTGCAGGCCGCGCAGTCCGGCTTCAGGCCTCCCGGGAGCCGTAAAGAGGGCTTCGAATTTGCCGAAATATCGCGCGGGCGGCAAAATTCGCAATAAAGTTGCAATTTTTTGTCGCACCGGGTTCGAATATTCAGGATTTGACGGTTGACGCTCAGGAATCACACGCCTAATGTCCCGCCACCGCACAAGAGAGAGTCCAGATGACAAAGCTAATCGTGATCGTGAGGAAATGGCGCATGGGCCGGTAACGGAAACCCTAGGGTCCTCCCATGCGCCTCCGAAAGATCGGGGGCTTTTTTATGCGCAAAACCAAGACGTTGAATATGACGTAAGATACGGAGCAAAGATATGTCGCGTCAAATGACCGGAGCGAAAATGGTTGTCGAATGCCTCAAGGACCAGGGCGTGGAAGTCGTGTTCGGCTACCCCGGCGGCGCCGTGCTACCGATCTATGACGAGGTGTTCCAGCAAAACGGCATCCGCCATATTCTCGTGCGCCACGAACAGGGCGCTGTCCACGCCGCCGAGGGCTATGCCCGCTCGACAGGCAAGCCGGGCGTCGTGCTCGTCACCTCCGGCCCCGGTGCGACCAACGCCGTCACCGGCCTGACCGATGCGCTGCTCGATTCGATCCCGATCGTCGTGCTCACGGGGCAGGTTCCGACCTTCATGATCGGCACCGACGCCTTCCAGGAGGCCGACACGGTCGGCATCACCCGGCCCTGCACCAAGCACAACTGGCTGGTTCAGGACACCGAGAACCTGTCCTCGACGATTCACGAGGCCTTCCATGTCGCCACGACAGGGCGCCCCGGCCCCGTTCTCGTCGACATCCCCAAGGACGTGCAGTTCGCCTCGGCGGGATACACGCCGGTCAAGCAGGTCAGCACCAGCCACTACCAGCCCCAGAAAAAGGGCGATATGGCCTCCATCGAGGAGCTGGTCGAAGCGATCGAGACGGCGAAGAAGCCCGTCTTCTACACCGGCGGCGGCGTGATCAATTCCGGCACGGCGGCCAGCCAGCTCCTGCGCGAGCTGGTGGCAGGGACGGGCTTTCCCATCACCTCGACGCTGATGGGCCTCGGGGCCTATCCCGCCTCGGGCGACAAGTGGCTCGGCATGCTCGGCATGCACGGGCTCTACGAGGCCAACATGGCGATGCATGATTGCGATCTGATGATCAATATCGGCGCCCGCTTCGATGACAGGATCACGGGGCGCATCGACGCTTTCAGCCCCGGCTCGAAAAAGGCGCATATCGACATCGACCCCTCCTCGATCAACAAGGTCATCCGCGTCGATATCCCCATCGTCGGTGATATCGCCCATGTGCTCGAGGACGTGCTCAAGGTCTGGAAATCGCGCGGGCGCAAGACAGATCGCGCCGCGCTTGGCGAATGGTGGAACACGATCGGGGAATGGCGCAAGGTCGATTGCCTCAAGTTCGAGCAGACCGGGCAGGTCATCCGCCCGCAGCACGCGCTGGCGCGCCTCGAAGCGCTCACCAAGGATCATGACCGCTACATCTGCACCGAAGTCGGCCAGCACCAGATGTGGGCCGCGCAATACCTCGGCTTCGAAGATCCGCACCGCTGGATGACCTCCGGCGGCCTCGGCACGATGGGCTATGGCTTTCCGGCCTCCATCGGCGTGCAGATGGCGCATCCCGAGAGCCTTGTCATCAATGTCGCGGGCGAAGCGAGCTGGCTGATGAACATGCAGGAAATGGGCACGGCGGTGCAGTTCCGCCTGCCGGTCAAGCAGTTCATCCTCAACAACGAGCGCCTCGGCATGGTCCGCCAGTGGCAGGAGCTTCTGCACGGCGAGCGCTATTCGCATTCCTGGTCCGAGGCGCTGCCCGATTTCGTCAAGCTCGCCGAGGCCTTCGGCGCGAAGGGCATCAAGGTCGATCATGCCGATGACCTCGACGAGGCGATCAAGGAAATGATCGCCCATGACGGGCCGGTGATCCTCGACTGCCTCGTCGAGAAACACGAGAACTGCTTCCCGATGATCCCGAGCGGCGAGCCGCACAACAAGATGCTGCTCGGCGAGGCCAGCACGCAAGACGCGATCGGCACGTCCGGCGCGGTGCTTGTCTGAAGCGCGTAGGAAAGGAACACCCAATGTCCGCACTCCACATCAAGAAAGGCTCGACCAAGCATTCGGCCTACAACCTGCGCCCCGTGTTCTCCGACAAGCAGGAGACGCACACGCTCGCCCTGGTCGTCGACAACGAGGCCGGCGTGCTGGCCCGTGTGATCGGCCTCTTTTCCGGGCGCGGCTACAACATCGACAGCCTCACCGTGGCCGAGATCGACCACGAGGGGCATCGCTCGCGCATCACCATCGTGACGACAGGCACCCCGCAGGTG
>JAWLEL010000215.1:0-5064 GCA_041686165.1 Lentibacter sp. | reverse complement strand
CGCATCCGACAGCATCGCGGCGACGCGTCTGGGGGATTCGTAAAACACCAGCGTTCCCCTTGCCTCGCGCAGGGCCTCGAGCGCCCGTTTGCGTGCCCCGCCGGCGTTCGGCAGGAATCCCGCGAAGGTGAACATGTCCGTCGGCAAGCCGCCCAGCGTCAGCGCCGTGATCACCGCCGATGGCCCCGGCGCGGAGGTCACGAGATGCCCGGCTTCCTGCGCAGCGCGCACGAGGTGATAACCCGGATCGGCAATCATCGGCGTGCCCGCTTCCGAGGCGTAGGCAACCGATTGCTCATCCGCCAGCGCCGCCAGAATCCTGGCCCGAGCACCTTTCCCGCTGTGATCGTGGTAAGCCAGGATGCGGCGCTTGCGAAGTGGTACACCGTGGATTTCCATGAGCTTTTTCAGGCTACGCGTGTCCTCTGCCGCGAGCACATCGGCGCTGGCCAGCACGTCAAGCGCGCGCAGCGTGATGTCGCGCGCCGTCCCGATCGGGGTCGCCACGAGGTACAGCCCCGCAACAAGCTCCGTTTCTTTGTGATTCACCACTGGACCCCCAAGCCTCGACGTTTATGATCCCTACTGAACCAATCGGCCCCGCGCGGCGGCGATATATCGGCGCACGCATCGGCCTCAGGGAGAGAGAAATAAGTCATGTTTGCCGTTTTCCGTGTCATCCGCAAGCCATTCATCCGCCTGTCCGTGCTCTTCAGCTTTCTGTGGCTCGCAGCCTGTGACGATGTCACGATGAGCCTGCCCTCCACGGGCGATGGCCTAGAGCCAGGTGCGCCGATCGCCGTTGCCTTGCTCGTGCCGCGCGACAGTGCCACCTCCGGTGACGATGACATAGCGGCATCCCTCGAGAACGCCGCGCGCCTCGCGGTGCGCGATCTTGAGGGTGTGGACGTCGATCTTCGGGTCTATTCGACAGCCGGGGATGTCGGCGAGGCAGCCGTCGCCGCCAAGCAAGCCGTCGCAGACGGCGCCAGGATCATCCTCGGACCGCTGCGCTCGGAGTCCGCGAATGCCGCAGCCGTCGCCGTGGCCGACAATGATGTCAACGTGCTCAGTTTTTCGAACAACACGACGATCGCGGGCGGAAATCTGTTCGTGCTCGGATCCACCTTCCAGAATACCGCCGACCGCCTGATGGGCTACGCCGTCCGCCAAGGCAAGGACCGCGTCGTCGTCGTCCATGACACGAAGATCGGCGGCGAGCTTGGCAGGACAGCGATCAGCGATGCCCTTTCCCGGAATGGTGGCACGCTGGTCGAATCGGTCGGCTACGAGCGTTCGCAGGAAGGGGTCCGCGCCGCTGTTCCCAAGGTCGAGGCTGCCGTGGACTCCGGCGATGCCAATGCCGTCTTCCTGACCTCGACGAGCAACGCCGCCCTGCCCTTCTACGCCCAGTTCCTCCCCGAGGCGGGCGTGACGAACGAGAAGGCCCAGTTCATCGGCCTGTCCCGATGGGACATTCCGGCGCAAACGCTTTCACTGCCCGGCCTGCAAGGCGGCTGGTTCGCCCTGCCATCCCCGGACACATCCGAGCAGTTCTCCAGCCGCTACAGCAGCGCCTATGACAGCGCGCCCCACCCGCTCGCCTCGCTGGCCTATGACGGTGTCGCAGCCGTCGGAGCTCTTGCAAAGCGCGGTAATCGCGATGCCCTCTCCGCAGACTCCCTGACACAGGGCGCAGGTTTCCAGGGCGCAACGGGCATCTTCCGCCTGCGGCCCGACGGCACGAATGAACGCGGGCTTGCCGTTGCCCGGATCGAGAACAATCAGGTTTCAATCATTGACCCAGCCCCATCCTCGTTCGCAGGCGCAGGCTTCTGAGCCGAGCATCGCGTTCGAACTGCCGCCCGCTCCAGCGGAGCTGATATGCCCGCCGGAGCAGATCATAGACCAGGCCGAGCTTGCGCGCGGCCTCGCGGAGGCAGCGCGCGCCGCGCCTGACGAAGCCGCGCTGCGCAAGCTGGCAGTCGAAACGCTGCTGGCCGCGCGCAAGTCCGGCATGGACAGGATCGCCGAGGCTTTCGGACAGGCGCCGCTCAAGGCGCGGCGCACGGTCGCGGCCTATAGCTGGCTGACGGATTGCATTGTCACCGCCACTTTCGCGCTCGTCTCGCAGGCGCTTCACCCGGTCGCCAAGGACGCGCGGAACGAAGAGCTCGCATTGCTTGCGGTCGGCGGCTACGGGCGCGGGGAAATGGCTCCCCAATCGGACGTGGACCTGCTCTTCCTGCAAGAGCGCGCCATCACGCCGCGCGCCGAGAAGGTGATCGAGGCGATGCTCTATGTCCTTTGGGACCTGCGCCTCAAGGTGGGCCATTCCAGCCGCACCATAGGCGATTGCCTCAGCCTTGGTGCACAGGATTTCACCATCCGCACCGCGCTGCTCGAGCAGCGCTACATCGCCGGTGACAGCGCCCTCGCGACGCGGCTGTCCGAGCGGCTCGAAAAAGACCTCTTCAAGGGGACGGAGCAGGAGTTCATCACCGCCAAGCTCTCCGAACGCGACGAACGCCACGAACGCCAGGGCGAGCGCTACGTCGTGGAACCGAACGTGAAGGAGGGCAAGGGCGGGCTGCGTGATCTGCAATCGCTCTACTGGATCGCGAAATACGTCCATCATGTCGACCGGATCGAAGACCTCGTGCGCCTGGATGTCTTCCGCCCCGAGGAATACGAGCTTTTCAGCAAGGCCGAATCATTCCTCTGGGCCGTGCGCTGCCATCTCCATCTGATCACGCGGCGGCCCAATGAACAGCTCACCTTCGATCTGCAAGTCGAGGTCGCCGACCGTCTGGGCTATACCGACAGGAACGGGCGCCGTGCCGTCGAGCACTTCATGCAGGATTTCTTCCGCCATGCCACGCGCGTGGGCGATCTGACGCGCATCTTTCTGACCAAGCTCGAAGCCATCCATGCCAAGCCCGCGCCCCTGCTCGAACGCATCTTCAAACGCACACCGCGCGTCAAGGAGGGTTACGAGGTGATCCATGGCAGGCTGGCCATCGCCGACGCCGACGCCTTCCTGCAAGACCCGCTCAACCTGCTGCGCGTTTTCGAGGAGGGCCTGCGCACCGGAATGCTCATCCACCCTGACGCCATGCGCCTCGTCACGGCCAACCTGCACCTCATCGACGAAAAGATGCGCGCCAGCCGCGAGGCCCGGCGCATCTTTCTCGATCTGCTGCTCAAGCACGGCAACCCCGAGCGCGCGCTCAGGCGGATGAACGAGCTGGGCGTGCTCTCGGCCTTCCTGCCCGAGTTCGAACCGATCGTGGCGATGATGCAGTTCAACATGTATCATTCCTACACGGTCGACGAACACACCATCCAGGTGATCTCGCATTTCGCCCGGATCGAACGGCTCGAGCTCGAGGACGAGCTGCCGATTTCCACCGATATTCTCCGGCGCGGTGTTGACCGCAAGGTGCTGATGATCGCCATGCTGCTGCATGACATCGGCAAGGGCCGTGACCAGGACCACTCTGTGCTTGGCGCCCAGATCGCGCGCAAGGTGGCCCCCCGGCTCGGGCTCTCGCGCGCCGACAGCGAAACCGTCGAATGGCTCGTGCGCTATCACCTGCTCATGTCCGACATGGCCCAGAAACGCGATATCGCCGATCCGCGCACCGTGCGCGACTTTGCCAAGGCCGTTCAGAGCGTCAAGCGGCTCGATCTGCTCACGGTGCTCACCGTCTGCGATATCCGCGGCGTTGGTCCGACCACCTGGAACAACTGGAAAGCAGCCCTCATCCGCGCGCTCTATCGCCAGACGCGCCGCGCGCTCGAGGAGGGCATGGAGGCGCTCAACCGCGAGAATCGCGGCACAGAGGCCAAGAAAGAGCTGCGCGCGGAGCTGGCTGACTGGCCCGCCAAGGATATCAAGCGCGAGACCGCGCGCCACTACCCGCCCTACTGGCAGGGGCTGCACGTCACGGCGCACAAGGTCTTCGCCGAGCTTCTGCGCGACATCGAAGATGACGAGATGCGCATCGACCTGCACCCCGACGAAGATCGCGACGCGACCCGCGCCTGCTTCGTCATGGCCGATCACCCGGGGATATTCAGCCGCATGTGCGGCGCCCTGGCGCTGGTCGGGGCCAATATCGTCGATGCGCGCACCTTCACCTCCAAGGACGGCTTCGCCACGGCCGCCTTCTGGATCCAGGATGCCGATGGAAGCCCCTACGAGGCCGAGCGCCTCCCGCGCCTGCGCAAGATGATCGAGCGCACCTTCGCTGGCGAGGTGATCGCCGGGGACGCCATCCAGAGCCGTGACAAGATCAAGAAACGCGAGCGCGCCTTCCGCGTGCCCACATCCATCACCTTCGACAACGAAGGCTCGGAGATCTACACGATCATCGAGGTCGACACGCGCGACCGCCCCGGACTGCTCTATGATCTGTCGCGCACGCTGGCTGCGGGCAATGTCTATATCGCCTCCGCCGTGATCGCCACATATGGCGAGCAGGTCGTCGACACTTTCTACGTCAAGGACATGTTCGGCCTGAAGTTCTACACCGAGGCCAAGCAGAAGGCCCTCGAGAAGAAGCTGCTCGAGGCGATCGTCCAGGGAGCCGAGCGTGCCCGGTCCTGATCAAGACACCTGCTGCGCGCCATCTCGCCACGCCGCCCCGATCAGGGGACCGTTCCAAAGGTCAGATGCCCGAGGCAGCAAGCAATAAGGCCCCGGCCCGGACCGTCACTGTGTCCAGCGCCGAGGGATGCCTTGCGGGACGGAGCTGCTGTTCGTCCTACCCTGCTCAATGATGGTTTTCAGCCACATTTCGGCCTTTGGACTGGGTGACTGCCCGTAGAACGCTTAATCAAATCGGACTTTCGAGGATGTCCTGCCTTGCGAGCATTTTGTGGCTGCGCGCCCTGGATTTGCTTGGTTCAGGCACTGTCACCCAGGATCCGACGTCGCAGGCCCGATCAGGAGCTTTCGGTAACGATCCTGCCATCGGAAATGACGATCTGCCGGGAACAGGACGCAGCAATCTTGTCGTCATGAGTCGAGATCAGGAACGTGGTGCCACCATCGCGGTT
>JAWLEL010000214.1:0-5088 GCA_041686165.1 Lentibacter sp. | reverse complement strand
CTCGATAGCGCTGGCCAGCGGATCGCCCAGCTTCTCCGCGCCCCGCGGCGCGCCCTGCGCCAGCGATTCGAGAAAGCGCGCGCGCGGCTCCTGCACCGCGCTCGGCGCCTTTGCGCGCTCGTAATCCTTGGTGAGCAGCGCCAGTTCGAAATGGGCCCGCGCCGCCTCCGCGCCAAGCCTGTCCATCTGGATCTCAGGCACGTAGATCGCTGCGAGCACATGCTCAAGCCCCACGGCGGCCAGACGCTGTCGAGCCTCCAGCAAGGCGGCGCCGATCTCGGCGGAGGATCCTCTCTCCAGGTTGCGGTCCAATGTCTGAATGGCGCGCGCACGCTCCCATACCCCGCCCGAGGCCGCGGGCTTTCGAGCTGTGTAAAGCCCCAGCAAATGATTCGGCGAAAGCGCCTTGACGCCCGCCAGGCGCTCTGCCGCCTCGAGCTGTGCCTTCCAGCCGGCCAGGTCACGCAGGTCCGCCACGGCGAACCGGATCGGCAGGCTCGCGGTGGGCAGGGGATTTCCGATCGCCTCGTGAAGCCGGAACTCCAGCGGGCTGATCTTGCGTGGCGGTGCCAGCGCGACGGAAGATTCGGCCAGTTCGGGATCAAGGAAGGCGCTCAGAAGCCGGTGCTCCGAGCGACTGACGAGTTCGAGCGCGCCAGCCGCCTTCAACAGCAGGCTCGCCTCGGCCCAGTCGCCAGCCCGCATCGCACAGAATATCTGCGCGGCATAGTCTTCCGACAGCCCGCGCACCGCGCTCAGCCGGTCACAGGCCTTGTCTTCAAGGCCGGCCAGCAGCGTCAGATCGAACCACAAGTCGAAATGCGCGCCGTTTTTCAGCGGCAGGCGCTCGACCATCGCGTCCGCTGCCTCTATCACACCAAATTCGCTGAGCTTTCCTGCCCGGATCGTCAGAAAACTCTCCGCATCCGCGCCCGGCGGTGGCGTCACCTCCGCGAGCATCAAAGTGAACAGCAGCTCCTGAAGAGAGGGCACCGCGTGGAAGTCCGCCCGGCTGATCAGACGCTCGAGCGCCTGCACGTCACTGGCCGACCAGAGCGTCTCCGGCAGACCGGTGACATGCGAAGCAAGCAGCCCGACGGCTTCCTGCCCCTCGTTTTCTCCCAGTGGAACCACGGAGACATCCGGAATCCGCACCCCGCCCGTCACGGGCGGCTCCACAATGGTGCCGGGCGGGCCCGGGAAGATCGGCTCGATCACTTGCGCCGTTTCGTCCAGCCAATCTATGGCGGAAAGCGGCTGACGGGCCTCGGATGTAACCTGAGACGGCGCTTGGGAAACGGCCCCCGTAGCGACAAGACAAAGTGCCGCGATACCCGGATATGCGAATTTCCGCTTAACCGGCATCTAGCTCCAGGGGGATGCGAATCTCCTCTGGCTCCGGTTTGAATTCACTGTCCAGCAGCGGCCCGAGATAAGCATAGGCCAGGAGGCCGAGAAACCCCAGGATAATCAAATAAAACAGCCACTTGAAAAGTCGCCCCATAGCCCGCCTGCCTTTGCTTTGCTCTCCCCGACACTTTATAACTGGCAATTGAAAGAATATCACGCCATTCAGACCAACAAAGTGGGATTACCACAAATCTATGCCGACGCACCTTGCATCACGGCCGTGAGGTGACGCCGCAGGCAAGGAAAAGCATGGGCTGGAAACTGAACAAGACGATCGTGATGGTCGGTATGATGGGGGCAGGCAAGACAGCCATCGGACGCGGCCTCGCCGAACGGATCGAGGCGCCCTTCCTCGATTCCGATGCCGAGATCGAAGCGGCAGCCAACATGAGCATTCCCGAGATTTTCGACCGCGATGGAGAGGCCTTTTTTCGGGCGCGCGAGAGCGAAGTCCTGGCGCGCCTTCTCTCGGCACCGGAAAAATGCGTCCTCTCCACGGGGGGCGGCGCTTTCCTGTCCGAGGAAAACCGCAGGCTGATCTCCAGGGTGGGCGTCTCCGTCTGCCTCTCGGCCGACCTCGACCTGATCTGGGCCCGCGTGCGCCAGAAGGACACCCGCCCGCTCCTGCGCACTGATGATCCCTATGCCACGCTCAGCGCACTCTATGCCGCGCGCGCGCCGATCTACGCCCAAGCAGATCTGACGGTGGAGGCACGGGCTGACTATTCAAGCGCAAGGATGGTAGAGCAGGTTCTGAAGACCCTGCTCACCCGTCCCGACGTTCTGGAACAGAGAAACGGAGGCCCTGATGCCTGAAGCGCTTCGTGTAGCCCTCGGCGCCCGCAGCTATGACATCCTGATCGGCGAGAATCTTCTCACCGAGGCGGGCCGTCATATCGCACCGCTGCTCTCGCGACCGCGCGTTGTGATCGTGAGCGATGCGCATGTCGCATCGCTCCATCTCGACACGCTCACAAACGCGCTCGAGACTGCCGGGATCGGCTGGAGCCATCTCGCCCTGCCCCGGGGCGAAGCGACGAAGAGCTGGCCGTTCCTGACGCAAACGGTGGACTGGCTGCTGGACGCGCAGGTCGAGCGCGGCGATATCGTCATCGCCCTTGGCGGCGGCGTCATCGGGGATCTCGTCGGCTTCGCCGCCGCGATCCTGCGCCGCGGCGTGCGTTTCGTGCAGGTGCCGACATCTCTCCTGGCGCAGGTCGACAGTTCGGTCGGCGGCAAGACGGGCATCAACACCCCGCAAGGCAAGAACCTTGTCGGCGCCTTTCACCAGCCCTCCCTCGTGCTTGCCGACACCGGCACGCTGGACACGCTGGCACCGCGCGATTTCCTCGCCGGATACGGCGAAGTGGTGAAATACGGCCTGCTCGGGGACGCCGCCTTCTTCGAATGGCTCGAAGCGAACGGACCCGCCCTCGCAGCAGGCGATATGCTCAAACGAATCGAGGCCGTCCGCCGCTCCTGCCAGATGAAGGCCGACATCGTCGCCCGCGACGAAACCGAACAGGGCGAGCGTGCATTGCTCAACCTTGGTCACACGTTCTGCCACGCCCTCGAAGCGGCAACGGGCTATTCAGGTCGGCTCCTGCACGGCGAGGGGGTCGCCATTGGATGCGCGCTCGCCTTCGAAACTTCGGCGCGCCTTGGCCTGTGCAGCCAGGAATCTCCAAGCCGCGTCCGGGCGCACCTGAAGAACATGAAGATGAAAGCTGATCTCTCTGATATCGAAGGAGAGTTGCCCGATGCAGACGGGCTGATCTCGCTCATGATGCACGACAAGAAAGTCAAGGCCGGCACGCTCAATTTCATCATGGCACGCGGCATTGGCGAGGCTTTCGTGACATCGGAAGTCCCCCATGACATCCTTGAATCCGTCCTCACGGATGCCTTGGCCGTGCGCAGCTGAAGAGGAAGCCCGTTCAAAGAGCTGGAGCCCGTTCCGCGTTCCGGGAATCCCCGCGCGTCAGGCGTTGAGGGAGGCACTTCAGGCTTTCTTCTTGCTCGAAATATCCCGGGGGTCCGGGGGCAGCGCCCCCGGCACCGCGACGCGGCAACGCCGCGGCGCAAACCCGCCCCCAAAACCACGACCCGCAGTCGCGTCGCGGCTTTGTCTCGCAAGGCCGTCCTCAGCCTTGCTTCTTGCGTATGAGCCTGTCTCCGAAGATCAGGGATCGGCGCGGACCGCTGCCATCGAGGCCCGCGTCGCCGCCCATGTGTTCGAACGGGTAGTTCCGCTCGAACATCACCTTCCGGAAGGTCGCGGCCTGCTCCCTGAAATGGCCAGAAGCCCCGTCGACGACCGAGCGATAGAGATAGGCGAAATTTCCCTGCATGCTGGTGTGCGCGAACATGCGCCTGACGTGGCGCTCTTCCTGGTCATAGAGCTCCTTCAGATCGCTCAGGTCAGATTCAACGGAGGCACGGCGCGCGGCCAGGTCCTCCGTGCTCACCTCCGTCTCAGCCGGTTTCGGCGTCATGTCTACATGCAGGAAGCGCAACTCATCGCTGAAACGGTCGATCAGCCGGCTGTCGATTTCCAGATCATCGAAACTCGCCCGGAAAACGGAATCATACGGTAAATGCTCCGAAAGGCTCTTGAGCGCGCGGGCATAGAGGCGGCGGTGGAGCCCCTCGGGGAGAGCGGCAGGGTCACCCATTTCACCGAACAGGACCAGCAGGAAATCCGGCCGGTCCGGCCGGTCGCGCCCGACCCAGGCCAGGCCGATCGTCGTGCTGTCGGATGTCAGGAGCGCCATGTCGTCATTGTCATAGCTAATGGTTCTGCGGTTCATGCCTTCTTGACGCAAGCAGATCGCGAATTCCTCGACGAGGTCTTCGAAATGAACGCCGGGGTCCTCCCGGTAGCCGAAGGCAACCACATGAACTTGCCTTGAAGACATAGCATCCCCAGTCCTACGATGCCGCCATGCTATCTCGTCAAAGGTGAGTTCGGAAGCGGCTTGTCGCGCAGACTCGCCTCTAAGTTGCTTTTCGGACACATCGGCGATGATCTCCTATCCGCTCGCGCCCCTTGCACGTGACCGGGCAAGACCAGCCGCTTGAGGGGTGCCCGCGCGTGGCCACTTGCGTTCATGACGCAAATCCGCAAGGGATGGGCACGGTCAAAGCGGGCAAGACATGGAACAGGTAACAGGCTTTTCACGCCGCCTCGTCGGCATCAACTACGAACTGCGCGGCGCGCTTCTCAAGCTCGCGCAGGAAAAGGAAGCGCGCGGCGAGCCCGTCGAGAAGCTGCATATCGGCAATCCGGCACCTTTCGGCTTCGAGCCGCCTGCGGGCGTGCTCGACGCGATCTCGCAGAACCTGCATCACGCGCTTGGATATTCCGACAGTCGCGGCCTGCCGGAGCTGCGTTCCGAGATCGCCGAGAGCTTCCGCAACCGCGGCGCCCGGGATGTCTCGGACGAGAGGATCTTCGTCGGCAACGGGGTCTCCGAGCTGATCGCCACGGTGCTTCAGGCCCTGCTCAACCCAGATGACGAAGTCCTCGTTCCTGCGCCCGACTATCCGCTCTGGACCGCAGCGATCAAGCTCGCCGGAGCGCGCGCTGTTCCTTATGTCTGTGATGAAGCCTCGGGCTGGCTGCCCGACATGGACGATATCCGCGCCAAGACGGGCCTCAACACCCGCGCCGTCGTC
>JAWLEL010000213.1:0-5097 GCA_041686165.1 Lentibacter sp. | reverse complement strand
ACCCGCCAGATCGCACACTGGCAGCAGGCACCTCATGGAAAACGTCGTTCTCATCGTCCATCTCATCCTCGCCCTCGCACTCATCGGCATCGTGCTGATGCAGCGCTCCGAAGGCGGCGGCCTTGGCATGGGCGGCGGTGGCGGCGGGGCCCAGTCGGGGCGCTCGGCCGCAACGGCGCTCGGCAAGGTCACATGGCTGCTCGCGATCGCCTTCATCTGCACGTCGATCTCGCTGACGATCATCGCCGCGCAGAAATCCTCGGGCGGGTCGGTGGTCGACCGGCTGAGCGATATCGCGGCGCCGCCGCCGACCAGCGATGAACCGGCGTCGGCCGATGAGCTGCTGGCCCCGGGCGAAGGCGATGACTCACCGCTGGTCCCCAGCGCCGACTGACCGCAAGATACAACAACTTGGCATGCGCCGAAATTTTCCAACATGATGTTGGGGCGCATTGCCATTCACACACGAATCTAGTATATCTCAAATCCCGTGATGCCAAGCCATGCAGTCGGCTCGGTGTGGCTGTTTTTGAGCGGATGCTCAGCAAATTTCACGGGGGTCCCGAGCAGATGGCGCGCTATATTTTCATCACCGGCGGTGTGGTTTCCTCGCTTGGCAAGGGCCTCGCCTCGGCGGCACTGGGGGCCCTTCTGCAAGCCCGCGGCTTCTCCGTCCGCCTGCGCAAGCTCGACCCCTATCTCAACGTCGATCCCGGCACGATGTCGCCCTTCGAGCATGGCGAAGTCTTCGTGACGAACGACGGTGCCGAAACCGACCTCGACCTCGGCCATTACGAGCGGTTCACGGGCGTCGCCGCCCGCAAGACCGACTCGGTCTCCTCGGGGCGCGTCTACTCGAACGTCCTGGAGAAGGAGCGCCGCGGCGATTATCTCGGCAAGACGATCCAGGTCATTCCCCACGTCACCAACGAGATCAAGGACTGGATCGCCATCGGCGACGATGAAGTCGATTTCATGCTCTGCGAGATCGGCGGCACGGTGGGCGACATCGAGGGGCTGCCCTTCTTCGAGGCGATCCGCCAGTTCAGCCAGGATCGCCCCCGGGGCCAGTGCGTCTTCATGCACCTGACGCTCTTGCCCTATCTCGCCGCCTCGGGCGAGCTGAAGACCAAGCCGACACAGCACTCCGTCAAGGAGCTGCGCTCCATCGGCCTGCAGCCCGACGTGCTCGTATGCCGCTCCGAAGCGACCATCCCCGAAAAGGAGCGCGCAAAGATCGCCCTCTTCTGCAACGTGCGCCCCGAGGCCGTCATCCCCGCCTATGATCTGAAATCGATCTACGAGGCCCCGCTGGCCTATCACGATGTCGGCCTCGACCAGGCGGTGCTCGACGCCTTCCAGATCAGCCCGGCGCCCAAGCCCGAGCTCAAGGTCTGGGAAGACGTGAAGGACCGCATCACCAATACCGATGGTGAGGTCAACGTGGCCATCGTCGGCAAGTACACCCAGCTCGAGGACGCCTACAAATCCATCAAGGAAGCGCTGGTGCACGGCGGCATGGCCAACCGCGTCAAGGTCAACGTGAGCTGGGTCGATGCGGAGGTTTTCGACAAGGGCGACGCCGCGCCGCATCTCGAGGGCTTCCATGCCATCCTCGTGCCCGGCGGCTTCGGAGAGCGCGGCACGGAAGGCAAGATCAAGGCCGCCCAGTTCGCCCGCGAACGCAAGGTGCCCTATCTCGGCATCTGTCTGGGGATGCAGATGGCCGTCATCGAAGCGGCGCGCAACATGGCCGGCATCAAGCACGCCGGCTCGGAGGAATTCGACCACGAGGCCGGCGGAAAACGCTTCGAGCCGGTGGTCTACCACCTCAAGGAATGGGTGCAGGGCAACTACACCGTCAAACGCCAGGCCGGCGACGACAAGGGCGGCACGATGCGCCTGGGCGCCTATGACGCCACGCTCAGGGAAGGCTCCAGGGTGGCCGAGGTCTACGGCACCACGAGCATCGAGGAACGCCACCGCCACCGCTATGAAGTCGATGTGAAATATCGTGACAAGCTTGAAGACTGCGGCCTCGCCTTCTCCGGCATGTCCCCCGACGGGCGCCTGCCCGAGATCGTGGAGTGGTCCGATCATCCGTGGTTCATCGGCGTGCAGTTCCACCCCGAGCTCAAGTCCAAGCCCTTCGCGCCGCATCCGCTCTTCGCCGATTTCGTGCGCGCCGCCGTGGAAAGCTCCCGGCTGGTGTGAGCCCCGCTTGACCCGCGCGCGCAAACAGCGCAGCCTCGGGCGAACGCGAGACAAGCATATGTGAGGTAAGCCTTGGAAATCGTCGATCGCATCATGGGATATTTCCACGCCCCCGAGCCCGAGCCCCTGCCGGAGCCCGATGCCAAGCTCGCCCTGGCCGCGCTCATGGTCCGGATCGCCAAGGCCGACAAGTCATATGCCGTCGAGGAAATTTCGCGCATCGACAAGATCTTGCAGGAGTTGTTCTCCCTCGGCCCCGTTGACGCCGCCAAGATGCGCGCCACCTGCGAGAAGCTCGACGCCGCCTCGGCCCACGAGGGCAGATTCGCCAAGCTCATCCGCGACAGCCTCAACGAGGACGACCGCCTCAAGGCGGTCGAGGCGCTGCATTCGGTGATGCTGGCCGACGGGATCGAGCGCCCCGAGGAAGAGGACGTGCTGGTCGAAACCGCCACGATTCTCGGCATCGGCCAGGCCGATATCCAAGCCCTGCGCGGCGGGAGGACAACATGATCGCCGGATTGCTCGACCGACTCCTCGGCACGGCCCCCGAAGCGCCGAGCGATGAAGATGCGCGGCTCGCCCTCGCCGCGCTCATGGTGCGGATCGCCCGCGCGGACAACAATTACGAAACCGTCGAGAAAGAGCGCATCGACGCGCTCCTGCGCACCCGCTACGGTCTCGCCGAGGACGAAGTGCTGGCCCTGCGCGCCGAGGCTGAGACGCTCGAAGCCGAAGCGCCCGACACCGTGCGCTTCACCCGGGCGATCAAGGACGCGGTGCCCCACGAAGAGCGCCTCGCCGTGCTCGAATCGCTCTGGAGCGTCGTTCTGGCCGATGACGAGCGTGAACAGCATGAAGATGCCCTGCTGCGCGTCGTCTCCGGCCTGCTCGGACTGACCGACACCGAAAGCGCCCGTGCCCGCCAGAAGGCGGCCGCCAAGTGATCGCGTCTCTGCCGATGTATGATCAGCCCTCCCAAAGGGCGGCGAACGATGCCCTGTGGTCGCGGATTCGCGCCGCGCTCGGCTACGGACCGGAACGGCTCGCGCGCAGCGATGATCTCTGGGCGCAATGGACAGCGCCCGATCTCCTCCTGTCGCAAACCTGCGGCCTGCCCTTCCGCGCCAGGCTGCATGAGCGCGTGCAGCTTGTCGGCACGCCCGATCACGGCCTCGAGGGCTGCCCGCCGGGCCATTACAACTCCGTCATTGTCGTGCGCAAAGGCGGGGATATCTCTGCGCCTCAAGAGCTTGCGGGCAAGACCATGGCCTATAACGAGGCGCTCTCCCAGTCGGGCTGGGCCGCGCCCGGCGCCTTTCTCCAAGCGCATGGGCTCACCCCCGGCGCGCTCGTGCAAAGCGGCGCGCACCAGGCCTCTGCTGAGCTTGTCGCCAAGGGTGGAGCCGATTTCGCAGCGATCGACGCGCGGGCATGGCAGATCTTCGAGGAGCACACGCAGCTTGGCGAGAGCCTCGCCGTCATCGCGCGAACAGAGCCGACACCGGCCCTGCCCTACATCACGGCGCAAGGCAATGACGCGGCCGAGATTCTGACCGCCTTTCAGGCGGGGCTCGACGCCCTGCCGGACACGGAAAGGCGCAGGCTCGCCATCCGCTCGGTCCTGCACATTCCCGCCGCCGACTACCTCGCCCAGCCCATCCCCGCCCCGCCCGGCTGAGCGCACCCTCTCAGCACACCGTCTCAGCACACCGTCCGAAAGCGATCTGCCGAAAAGGACTTGCGCTGCGCAGGGGGCTTCTGGCATCTTCACGAGGAATTTGATCAAATTTCGGCCCCGCATGTCCGCTGACGTCCAATCCCTCCGAATCGCCGCCTCCGATCTCAACGGCCGGATGCGCGGCAAACGCCTGCCGCTTGACTTTCTGGGCAAGATCGAAGGCGGCAAGACGCGCATGCCGCTGTCGGTGCTCAACGTGGATATCACCGGCGCCGATATCGACGGCAGCCCGCTTGTCTTCGAAACCGGCGATGCCGATGGCACCCTGCGCCCAACCTCGCGGGGCACGCTGCCCATGCCCTGGCTCTCGGGTGCGGCGGCTCTCATCCCGGCCACGATGATGAATGAGGACGGGACGCCCTTCGAGGGCGATCCGCGCCAGGCGCTGGTGCGCGTCCTTGACCGCTACGCGCGCCGCGGCTGGCAGGTCCGCGCGGCGACCGAGATGGAATTCTACCTGCTCGATGACAGCGGCAAGGCCCCGGCCCCGGCGCTCAACCCGCACACGGGCCGCCCGCTGCAGGGCTCCGAAATCTGCTCGCTCGACACGCTTGACGCTTTCGAACCCTTCTTCAACGATCTCTACGAAGCCTGCGCGGCCATGGGCATCCCGGCGCAATCGGCGCTCAGCGAGGCCGGCACCGGCCAGTTCGAGATCGACATCGACCACCGCGATGCGCTGGAAGCGGCCGACAACGCATGGCTCTTCAAGACGCTGGTGAAGGGGCTCGCGCGCAAGCATGGCATGGCGGCGAGCTTCCTGCCCAAGCCCTTCGAGGCGGAGGCCGGGACAGGCCTGCACGTGCATTTTTCCGTGGTCGATGCCGAGGGGCGCAATGTCTTCGACGATGGCTCCGAGACGGGCAACGACACGCTGCGCAGCGCCGTGGCAGGCTGCCTCGAGACCATGCGCGACGCCACGCTCATCTTCGCACCGCACGGGCCGAGCTATGACAGGATGGTCCCCGGCGCCCATGCGCCCACCGCCGTCTGCTGGGGCTATGAAAACCGCACCGTCGCCCTGCGCATCCCCGCCGGCCCGGCGGCCGCGCGGCGGATCGAGCACCGCGTCGCCGGCGGCGATATCTGCGCGCATCTGCTTCTGGCCGCCATTCTCGGTGGCGCGATCGACGGGATCGAGC